>DASXRF010000348.1:0-18302 GCA_036506755.1 Solirubrobacteraceae bacterium
CGTCGCCGAGGCGACGCTCCAGCGCAGCGATCTCCGTTCGCAGGGCGCGCCGCCTGGCCGCGTCGGGGCGGGCCGGCAAGGGGGCCTCGCCCGTCACGAAGAGCGCCGCTGCGACCGCGCGCGGATCCAGGCCGGCGGCGCGCGCCTCGCGCGCGGCGCGCTGGGCGATCGCGGCGAGCTCGCCGTCGCCGCCCGGCTCGCCGGTGACGAACGTCCCGCGCCCGTGCTCGGTGGCCACGAGGCCCTCGGCCTCGAGCCGCGCGTAGACGGCGCGCACGGTGTTCGCGTTGACGCCGGTGGTGGCGGCGAGCTCGCGCACGCTGGGCAGGCGGGCGCCCGAGCGCAGCTCGCCGGCGGCGACGGCCGAGCGCAGGTGCCAGGCCAGCTGGACGCCGAGCGGCAGCTCGCTGTCGCGGTCGAGCCGGATGCTCAGGCCCTCCTCGCGCTTCACGATCGCAAGAGTACCAGTCCGCCGACACAGCGTTTGACATCTTCGCGATCCGGTGATGTAGTGTGCCAGAGAGCTAGCACAGAGACGCGTGAGGAGGAACGATGGTTCGTTCCGTCGCCGATCGAGGGTTCTTGCCGGTCAAGAGCCTGCTCGAAGAGGTCGGGGACATGATGATCCTGACGGGCAAGACGATCATGTCGGCCCTGCGTCCGCCGTATCCGTATGGCGGGGAGTTCGTCAGTCAGTTCCTCTTCGCGTTGAAGCTGTGCTGGTTCCCGTTGTTGGTCTCGACGGTGGCGTTCGGCTACGGGGCGCCGGGGTTGCAGGCGGCGAACTTCCTGGTGTTGTTCGGGGCGCTGGATCGCCTGGGCGGGTTCTTCGTGTTGGCGTCGATCCGCGAGTTCGCGCCGTTCGTCGATGCGATCGTGTTGGCCGGGGTGGCGGGGACGGCGATCACCGCCGATCTGGGGGCGCGCAAGATCCGCGAGGAGCTCGACGCGCTGCAGGTGCTCGGCGTCGATCCGGTCAAGAACCTCGTCGTCCCGCGGTTCCTTGCGCTGATGCTGGTGACGGGGCTGTTTGACATCTACGCGTTGTTGTTCGGGATCTTCGGCGGGATCGTCGCGACGCTGGTCAACGGGGCGCCGCTGGGGCCGTTCTGGGCGACGTTCTTTACCAACGCGTCGACGACGGATCTGTGGGGCTCGGTGCTGAAGACGACGATGTTCGGGGCGATCATCGCCATCGTCTGCTGTTACAAGGGGATGACCGCGTCGGGCGGCGCCGAGGGCGTGGGCCGCGCGGTCAACCAGGCGGTGGTCATCGCCTTCCTGGGCGTGTTCAGCTTCAACTACGTCTTCACCCAGACGCTGCTGGCCACCCACCCCGAGATCCAGGTCATCCGATGACGGCGGCGATCAACAGCTTCGGCGAGCTGGCCAAGTTCGCCGGCCGGGTCATGGGGCTCGTCTACAGCGGGCGGGTCTTCAAGTTCTTCGGTGAGGCGCTGCGCCAGTGCGGCATCCTGATCATCTCGTCGACCCTCGTCATCTGGGGCCTGGTGTTCATCAGCGGGCTCGAGTGCGGCATCGAGGGCGCGTACTTCAACCGGGCCACCGGGGTTCCCGCGTACGCAGGAGTGTTCGCCGCGTGGTGCGACCTGCGCGAGATCGTGCCCTACGCGTTCGGCTACATGATGGCCGCGAAGGTGGGCACGGGCATCGTCGCCGAGTTGGGCTCGATGCGCATCAGCGACGAGATCGACGCGCTGGAGGTCATGGGCATCGACTCGGTGCTGTTCTTGTGCGCGACGCGCCTGCTGGCCGCCTGGATGGTCCTGCCCTTCATGTACATGGCCGCCGTCGGCGCCGGCTTCATGGCCAGTTACCTGGCGGTCGTCAAGCAGGTGGGCGACGTCTCGTCGGGCGGCTACTTCCTGATCTTCTGGATGTTCCAGAACCCACCCGATCTGATCTACAGCGTCACCAAGGGCATGGTGATGGCCACGGCGATCGTGCTGGTCGGCTGCTACTACGGCTACCACGCGTCCGGCGGACCGGTCGGCGTGGGCACGGCGACGGCGAAGTCGATGGTCCTGAACATCGTGCTCGTGCACCTCATCGGGATGCTCGGCACGCAGGTCTTCTGGGGCGCCAACCCGCGCGCCCCGATCGGAGGCTGACGATGCGCACGCTCATCCGCACCACGACGAGGACCGCGCAGGAGCGCGCCCGCGCCGACCTGCGCGCGCAGATCGCGCGCCTCGAGCATGAGCTCGCCGACGCGCTCATCGCCGGCGCCCCGGCGCCCGCCCCGCGCGGCGGCCGCGCCGGGCCGCGCCTGCTCGGGCTCGCCGACCTCGAGGCCGAGCGCGACGCCCTGAGCGCCGACCTGGCCACGGTGCGCGCCGCGGCCGCCGCGACCGCCGACGCGCAGGAGGCGGCGCGCCGGCGCCTGGAGGCCATGCTGGCCCGCCCGCGCGAGCATCGCTTCGCGCGCCTGGCCCTCACCGACCTCGGCGAGCCGGGCTGCGGCGTCTACATGGTCCGCCCGCGGCTCGGCCTGATCGGGATGCTCGCCGGCTGGTGGCAGGTCAAGCTCTCGTCGGGCTGTCCGTTACCGGGCTTCACATTAACTCAAATAGGGGTCAGACCCCTGGTCCGGCTCAGCTAGAAGCGGAGGACGGCTCCGATGCCGCCGTGCGGCCCCAGGTCCGGGTGCTCGGCGGGGTCGACGACGAGCACCTCGGCGTCCTGCAGCACGGCGGCTTCGGCGGCGGGCTCGATGATGTCGTCGCGCCGTTCGAGCGGCGTCCCGTCGACCGGGCACTCGTCCTCTCCGACGCCGAGCCAGCCGTCGGCCGGGCACACGACGCCGGCCTGCGCGCGCCCCTGCTCGTAGAGGAGCAGCTCGACGCGGCGCTCGTTGAGCGCGGCCAGCACGGCGTTGAGGCCGGCGGCGGCGCGCGTGCCGCGCCCGAGCCCCTCGCGCAGGCGCTCCAGCGCGTCGCGGACCTTGCGGGCCTGGAGCTCGGCGAGCACCTCACCCGCCGCGCGCCGCACCTCGTCCGCCGTCGCCGAGGAGATGTCGACGCTGATCTCCCCCGCGATGCGCTCGCGCACGTAGGGGTGAAGCCGCTCGAGGATGGCCGAGCGGTGCTCGCTGCGCGTGCGGAGCACGAGCGCGTCGTAGCCGCGCGTCTTGAGCAGCACGAGCAGCGCGTGCCCCGCGTGCTCGAAGTGGCTCGCGGCCTCGTCCTCGGTCGCAGTGCGATGCCGGCGCTCGTGGACGTGGCCGGCGTCGCGCGGCGGGCGCAGCTCGCGCGTGTCGGGGTCGAGCTCCTCCAGCGACTCCGCGGTGCCATGGAAGAGGCGCAGTTTGTGGCGGTCGACGAGCGCGACGACCACGCGCGGCTCGCCGCCCAGCCGCACGAGCGGCTCGATCCACGGCGAGTCGTCGATGGTCACGTGGGTGGCGACCGGCCGCGGCAGCTTGACGACCTCGAAGAGATCCGCCGGCCCGCACACGAAGACCGCGACGGCGCGCGCCCCCTTGGCGTCGAGGCCGTTGTCGAGGAGCGCGGCGCGCGCGCGCTCGATGTCCTCGCGGATCGCGACCCGCGCGTCGTGCTCGAGGCCGGCCTCGTCGGCCATCCGCGCGGCGGCGTCGAGCGCCGAGGTGAGCTCGCTCGCGCGCGCGGGCGCCGTGGCGAACTCGGTGGGCTCGAGGTCGAGGTAGAGGCTGAGCACCCGGGCGCCCTGCGGCTTGAGCGCGGCAAGGCGCCGCAGCCGGGGCGCGTCGACGTCGTTGACCAGCATGCCCCGGGACCTACCCCGCGCGCCCCGGGGCTAACGGAGGGCGCTGGTACCGTCGGGGCGGCCCGATGCCGCCTGCCGCCGCCCACGCCTCGCCGGCTCTGCGCCGCACGCCGCTCTACGACCGCCACGTCGCCGCCGGCGCGCGACTCGTCCCCTTCGCCGGCTGGGAGATGCCCGTCCAGTACGACTCCGTCAAGGCCGAGCACCTCGCGGTGCGCGGCTCGTGCGGCGTCTTCGACGTCTCGCACATGGGCGAGGTCGAGACCCGCGGCCCCGACGCGACGCGCTTCCTGCAGCGCGTGCTCAGCAACGACGTCGAGAAGGTCGCCACGATCGGCGGGGCGCAGTACTCGCTGCTCTGCCGCGAGGACGGCGGCGTGCTCGACGACCTGTTCTCCTACCGGCTCGAGCCCGACCGCTGGCTGACGGTGACCAACGCCGCCAACCACCACCGCGACCTGGAGTGGTTTCGCCGCAGCGCCGGCGACTTCGACGTCGAGATCGAGGACCGCCTCGACGACTTCGCGATGCTCGCCGTCCAGGGCCCGCTCGCCCGCGAGATCGTCCAGGCGCTGGCCGACGGACCCCTGCCCCCGCGCTTCACCGCGCGCGAGCAGCAGGTCGGCACCGCGCGCGTGCTCGTCTGCGGCACGGGCTACACGGGCGAGGAGGGTGTCGAGCTGCTCGTCGCGCCCGAGGACGCGGGCGCGCTGTGGGACGCGATCGTCGCGCGCGGCGCCGTCCCGGCCGGCCTCGGCGCGCGCGACACCCTGCGGCTGGAGGTCTGCTACCACCTCTACGGCAACGACCTGATGGAGTCGCGCGGGCCGATCGAGGCGGGCCTGGGCTGGGCGTGCAAGGAGGACACCGGCTTCGTCGGGTCCGACGCCGTGCGCGCCGTGCGCGAGGCCGGCCCGCGCGAGAAGCTCGTCGCCTTCACGATGGACGAGGGCATCCCGCGCCAGGGCAACGCCATCGTCGGCGGCGGCGAGGTGACCAGCGGGACGATGTCGCCGTCGCTGGGCGTCGGCATCGGGATGGGCTACGTGCCGGCCGAGCGCACCGAGCCGGGCACGCGCCTCGAGGTCGACGTCCGTGGCAAGGTGCGCGCCGCGACCGTGAAGCCCAAGCCCCTGTACTCAAGGAGCTGACCTTGGCCGACGCCAACTACCCCGACGACCTGCTCTATCACTCCGAGCACGACTGGGCGCGCATCGACGGCGACGTCGCGACGTTCGGGATCACCTGGTACGCCCAGGACTCGCTCGGGGAGATCGTCTTCTTCGACCCGCCCGAGGTCGGCTCGAGCGTGACCAAGGACGAGCCGTACGCCGAGGTCGAGTCCGTCAAGGCCGTCTCGGACGTCTACGCGCCGCTTTCCGGCGAGATCGTCGAGGTCAACACCGGCCTGGGCGACAAGCCCGAGGCCATCAACGACGACCCCTATGGTGAGGGGTGGCTGGTGAAGGTCCGCATGTCCGATCCGTCCCAGACCGACCAGCTCCTCGACGCCGCCGCTTACACCGCCTCGTTGCCTTGAGCCGCTACACCGCCGTCACCGCCGCCGACCTGGAGGCGATGCTCGCCGAGATCGGCGTGGGCTCGCTCGACGAGCTGTTCGCCGCCCAGGTCCCCGAGGGCGTGCGCCTCGGGCGCGAGCTCGACCTCCCCGCCGGGCTCCCCGAGCAGGAGGTCTACGCCCACCTGCGCGAGCTCGCCGAGCGCAACGTGTCGGTCGAGGACGAGCTGTCGTTCCTCGGCGGCGGGATGTACGACCACTACGTCCCGGCGCTGATCGACATGCTCATGGAGCGCTCGGAGTTCCTGACGCCGTACACGCCCTACCAGCCGGAGATCTCGCAGGGCGGGCTGCAGGTCATGTTCGAGTACCAGACGGCGATCTGCGAGCTGACCGCGCTGCCGGTGTCCAACGCGAGCGTCTACGAGGGCCCGAGCGCGGTGGCCGCCGCGGGCTACCTCGCCAAGCTCGCCAACGGCCGGACGCGGTTCGTCGTCTCGGCGGGCCTGCACCCGCACTCGCGCGAGACGCTGCGCACCATGGCGCGCGGCTATGGCGCCGAGGTCGTCGAGGTCCCGCTGCGCGACGGCGTGACCGACCACGACGCGTGGGCGCGCGCGATCGACGACGAGACGGGCGCGGTCTTCTTCCAGAACCCGAACTTCTACGGCGCCGTCGAGGACGCCGAGGCGCTGGCCACCGCCGCGCCCGGCGCCGTCGTCGTCGGCTCCTACGACGCGATCGCGCTCGGCGTGCTCAAGCCGCCGGGCGAGTGCGGCGTCGACGTCGCCGTGGGCGAGGGCCAGCCGCTGGGCAACCGCCTGGACTTCGGCGGCCCGTCGTTCGGGTGGTTCGCCGCCACCGAGGCCCACCTGCGCCGCATGCCGGGGCGCATCGCGGGCGAGACGCGCGACGTCGACGGCCGGCGCGGCTTCGTGCTCACGCTGCAGACGCGCGAGCAGCACATCCGCCGCGAGAAGGCGACGTCGAACATCTGCACGGCGCAGGCGCTCAACGCGCTGGGCGGCGTCGTCTACCTGACCTGGCTCGGGCGCCGGGGCATCGCCGAGCTCGGCGAGCTGCTGCTCCAGCGCACCGCCTACGCGCGCGACGCGCTGTGCGCGCTGGACGGGGTCGAGCCGTGGCACGCCCAGCCGGTGATCCGCGAGTTCGCGGTCCGCCTGGACGCGCCGGTCGAGCGCGTCGTCGCGCGCTGCCGCGAGCAGGGCGTCAACCCGGGGCTGCCCCTCGAGGACGACGGCGTGCTCGTGGCCATCACCGAGCGCCGCTCGCGCGCCGACATCGACCGGCTCGTCGAGGTCGTCGGCGCCGCCGTCGCCGCCGAGCGGGAGGCGGCGGTCCACGTATGAGCCGCAACGGCAGGATCACCGACAACGAGCTGCACGCCGACCCGGGCATCGAGATCCACGCCCACGCCGGGCGCAAGGTGCGCACCGAGCGCGAGACGCACACGGTCTTCGAGAAGGGGGCGCCGGGCCGCCGCGCGTTCGTCTGCCCGCCGCTGGACGTCCCCGCCCGCGACGACCTGCTGCCCACGCGCTTCCGGCGGGCCGAGCCCCCGCGCCTGCCCGAGCTGTCCGAGCCCGAGATCGTGCGCCACTACGTGAACCTGTCCAAGCGCAACTTCGACCTGGACTCCGGCTTCTATCCGCTCGGCTCCTGCACGATGAAGCACAACCCGCGCCTGCACGAGCGCGTCGCCGCGCTGCCCGGCCACGCGCGGCTTCACCCGCTGCAGGACCCGGCGCGCGCGCAGGGCGCGCTGGAGCTGATGTGGAACCTCGAGCGGGCGCTGAGCGAGATCGCCGGCCTGCCGCACGTCTCGCTGCAACCGAGCGCCGGCTCGCACGGCGAGCTGGCCGGCGTGCTGCTCACGCGGGCCTACCACGAGGAGCGCGGCGAGCGGCGCACGAAGGTGCTCGCCCCCGACACTGCCCACGGCACCAACCCGGCGACGGTGACGATGGCGGGCCTGGAGGTCGTCAAGGTCGGCACCAACGCCGACGGCGGGGTGGACCTCGACGACCTGCGCGCCAAGGCCGACGAGACGACCGCGTGCCTGATGCTCACCAACCCCAACACGCTGGGCATCTTCGACGCCAACATCGAGGAGATCGCGCGCATCGTCCACGGGGTCGGCGCGACGCTCTACTACGACGGCGCGAACCTCAACGCGGTCATGGGCGTCACGCGGCCGGGGGACATGGGCTTCGACATCGTCCACTTCAACCTGCACAAGACGTTCACCCAGCCCCACGGCGGCGGCGGGCCGGGCAGCGGGCCGATCGCCGTCAGCGACCGGATCGAGCCGTACCTCATGGTGCCGCGCGTCATCAAGGGCGACGACGGCACGTTCGACCTGGAGTCCGACCGCCCGAAGTCGATCGGCCGCCTGCGCGGCTTCCAGGGCAACTACGGGACGTTCGTGCGCTCGTACGCCTACATCCGCTCGCTCGGCGCCGAGGGGCTGAAGGACGCGTCGCAGGCCGCGGTGCTCAACGCCAACTACCTGCTGGCGCGGCTGCGCGCGCTCGGTGTGGCCGACCGGCTGCCGCTGGCCTACGGGAAGCTCTGCATGCACGAGTTCGTGCTGTCGGGCGCGCCGATGAGGCGCGATCTGCAGATCAAGACGCTCGACCTGGCCAAGCGGCTGCTCGACTACGGCTTCCACCCGCCGACCGTCTACTTCCCGCTGCTTGTCGACGAGGCGCTGCTGGTGGAGCCGACCGAGACCGAGACGCGCGAGACGCTCGACGCCTTCGCCGAGGCGATCGCCGAGATCCTGCGCGAGGCCGAGTCCGACCCGGAGATCGCCCGCAACGCGCCGTACTCGACGCCGGTGCGGCGCCTTGACGAGGCCGCGGCCGCGAAGCGCCCGCGAATTCGCTGGTCGCCTGACGGCGACAGCTAATACTGCCGTCAAGTGCTGTAGGCCTGCGCTCAACCTCCGGCCGCCGGCGGGCGATGGAACCATCGTGCCGCCCAACCGCAGCGCCCGCCGCCCGACCGAGCGCCCGACGACCACCGTCGGCCGCGCCGAGCGCCACGGGCTCGTGCTCTGCCCGGCCGTGCTCGTCGTCGTCCACGGCCGGCCCGGCACGCTGGGTCGCGAGCCGCGCGACGACCTGACCGCCTGGTTCTACGGCGCGCTACACCCCTCGCTCGAGCACGACCTCGAGACCCTCGCCGACCCCGCCACCGACCCGGTGGTCGACCCGCTCGACCTGGTCCTGCAGGTGCCCGGCGGCGAGCTCGACCTGTCGGGCTGCCGCCTGCGCCCCCCGGTGCGCATCGCCGGGCCGGCGTCGACGCTCGAGTTCCGGGTCAGCCACCCCGGCGCGCAGGCCGAGCAGCAGAGTCTGTGGGCGGCCTACTGGGCCGCCTGATCTCTCACGAGCACATCCGATGACAGCTCCCCGACCGAGCGCACGCCGCACAGCGCGAGCGTGAGGTCGAGCTCGGCCAGCAGCGATCGGACGACGTGGCGCACGCCCGCCTCGCCGCCGAGCGCCAGGCCCCACACGTAGGGCCGGCCGATCAGCACCGCGCGGGCGCCGAGCGCGAGCGCCTTGACGATGTCCGCGCCCGTGCGGATCCCGCTGTCGAACAGCACCGGGACGTCCTCGGGCACCGCGGAGACGACGCGCGGCAGGGCGTCGAGCGCCGCGACCGCGCCATCGACCTGGCGGCCGCCGTGGTTGGAGACGACGATGCCGTCCATGCCGTGCTCGACGGCCTTGCGCGCGTCGTCGGCGTGCAGGATGCCCTTCAGCAGCACGGGCAGGCTCGTGTGCTCGCGCAGGAAGCGCAGGTCGTCCCAGGTGATCGTCGGGTCCGAGTAGCTCAACGCCCAGCGGCCGATCGCCGCCTGCGGGTCCTCCTCGGGCGGGCGCTCGAGCGCGGCGCGGAAGGTCGGGTCGGCGAGGTAGTTGGCGATCCCCACGCCCTTGAGGAACGGCAGGTAGGCGCCGGCGAGGTCGCGCGGGCGCCAGGCGAGCATGAAGGTGTCCAGCGTGACGACGATCGCGCCGTAGCCGGCCGCCTCGGCGCGGTGCAGAAAGCTCGCGGCCAGCTCGCGGTCGTTGGGCCAGTAGAGCTGGTACCAACCCGGCGCGCCGCCCAGCGCCTCGGCGACGTCCTCCATCGTGCTCGACGCCGCCGTGCTGAGCACCATCGGCACGCCGAGCCCGGCGGCGGCCCGGGCGACGGCGATCTCGCCGTCGTCGTGGACGATCTTCTGCACGCCGACCGGCGCTAGCAGCAGCGGCGCGCCCAGCTCGGTGCCGAACAGCGACACGCCCAGCTCGCGCGCGCCGACGTCGCGCAGCATCCGCGGCACGATCCGCCAGCGCCGGAAGGCGGCGAGGTTGGCGCGCATCGTGTCCTCGGCGCCCGCGCCGCCGGCCACGTACCCGTACGCCCCCGTGCCGAGGATCTCGCGGGCGCGGCGCTCCCATTCCTCGACCGAGAACGGCAGCTCGGGACGCTGCCCCGTCACCCCGCCGAGGTAGATCTCGTACTGGTAGTTGGCGAACGGCTGCTGATCGGTCACGCTGCGCATCATGTACGACTACGTCATCGTCGGCGCGGGCTCCGCGGGCTGCGTGCTAGCCAACCGCCTCACCGAGGATCCCGACGTCAAGGTCCTGCTCATCGAGGCCGGACCGCCGGACACCAAGGACAACCTCCACGTCCCGCTCGGCTACCTGCAGCTGGCGAAGACCGACGTCGACTGGGACTTCTCGACCGCGCCGGAGCCGTTCTGCGACGGGCGGCGCGTCTATCTGCCGCGCGGCAAGACGTACGGCGGGTCGTCGTCGATCAACGCGATGGTCTACATCCGCGGCAACCCGCGCGACTACGACGACTGGGGCGTCCCGGGCTGGCAGTGGGACGACCTGTTCCCCTACTTCCTGCGCGCCGAGGACAACCGGCGCGGCGCGTCTGAGTGGCACGGCGCGGGCGGGCCGCTGACCGTCAGCGAGAGCCGCTCGAACAACCCGATGTGCCGGGCCTGGGTCGAGGCCGCGGTGCAGGCCGGCCTGCCGCGCAACGACGACTTCAACGGCCCGAGCCAGGACGGCGCGGGGCTCTACCAGGTCACCCAGCGCGACGGCATGCGCTGCTCCGCCGCGGTCGCCTACCTGCATCCGGCGATGGAGCGGCCCAACCTCGTCGTCGAGCCGTGGACGCTCGCCCACCGTGTGCTCTTCGACGGGAAGCGCGCGGTCGGCGTCGAGGCGTCCAAGCTGGGCGAGACGTTCGAGCTGCGCGCCGAGCGCGAGGTGCTGCTGTGCGGCGGCGCGTACAACTCGCCGCAGCTGCTGCAGCTGTCGGGCATCGGCCCGGCCGAGCACCTCGAGATGCGCGAGATCGAGGTTCTCCTCGACCAGCCCGAGGTGGGGGAGAACCTCGGCGACCACCCGGCGGTGAGCTTCGTCTACACGTCGACCGAGCCCGCGTCCCTGCTGCTCGCGCTCGAGCCCGCCGCCCTGGAGGAGTTCGAGACGGAGCAGACCGGGCCGCTGACCTCGAACCTCGCCGAGGCCGGCGGCTTCACGCGCATCGTCGCGGGCGCTCCCGCCCCGGACATCCAGTACCACGCCGTCCCCGTGCAGATCGTCGACGAGGGCACGACCGACCCGCTCGACCACGGCATGTGGATGGGGCCGTGCCTGCTGACGCCGGAGAGCCGCGGCAGCGTCCGGCTGGCCTCCAACGACCCCACGGCCAAGCCGATCATCCGCCACAACTACTACGCGGCCGAGGGCGACATGCCGCGGATGATCGCGGCGATGCGCCAGATGCTCGAGATCGCCCGCCAGCCCGCGCTGGCCAAGTACTGCGCCGAGCCGTTCACGGTGCCCGACGGCGACTCCGACGACGCGTTGCGCGCGCACGCCGCGCGCAACACGACGACGCTCTACCACCCCGTCGGCAGCTGCTCGATGGAGCGCGTGGTCGACGCGGAGCTGCGCGTGCTCGGCGTCGAGGGGCTGCGCGTCGTCGACGCCTCCGTGATGCCCGCCGTGCCGCGCGGCAACACCAACGCGCCCACCATCGCGCTGGCCGAGCGCGCCAGCGACGTGATCCGCGGCCGTCAGCCGCTGCGCGCGGAGCGCAAGGAGGAGGTGGCGGCCGCGGGCGACTGAGGCGCCTCGGCCGCGTTGTCGGTCGCGGTCGAGACCGCGCACAGCCAGGCGAAGGCGGCGAAGAGGAAGTCGTTGACGGCGCTGGTCGCCAGCGCCGTCGTCACCACGCGCGACTCGCGCGGCCGCGTGACCCTCAGCGCGGTCAGCCCGAGCGCGCTCCACGCGCCCAGGCAGCGCGTGCAGGTCAGCAGCTCGCCGACGGCGTAGCGCAGCCGCCGGCCCTTCGGGCGCCCGCCGTCCTCCTCCTCGACGAACGGCCGGCGCACCCAGGTCTCGATCTTCTCGCGCGAGACGACCTTGGTCAGCGCGAACGCGGCGACGCCGAGCGGCAGGAACTCGACGGGCCGCACGGGCTCCTCGCCGCGCTCCCGCGCGGCGAGAACAAGCGTCCCGAGCAGCGCGCCGTACGTGGCGCTGATCGCGGCGTAGTCGACCGGCTCGGTGGGGGTCTCGCCGACGGGGTCCACTCGCGCGGGCGGTACCCCTTAGCCGGCGGAAGGATTCGCTTGAGCGGCGGCAAAGAATGCAGCGGCAGCATGTCGCTGACCACCCGAGACCTGGCCGCCGGCCCGCACCGCGCAGCGTCGTTGATCCCCTTGAGAGCGTCGTGTCGCCCGCGGGCCGGTCAGGCCGCTTAGTCCGGTCTAGGGCCAGGACGGCTCGGTCGAGACCGTCGTCACGAGCTCGCGCAGCTCGAAGCCCGGGGGCTGGGCGAGCGCGAAGACGACCGTCCGCGCGACGTCCGCCGGATCGGCCAGCTGCGCGTCGGGGCCGGGCCGGTACTGCTCGGGCCGCCCGTCGAAGAACGGCGTGTCCATGCCGCCCGGGACGAGCAGCGTGACGCCGACGCGCCCGGCGAGCTCGACCTGCAGCGCGCGCGTGAAGCCGACGACCCCGAACTTGCTGGCGCAGTAGGCCGTGGCGTCGGGCAAGGCGCGGTAGCCGAGCGTCGAGGCCACCGTGACGACCCGCCCGCGGTTGCGCTGGAGCGCGGGAAGCGCCGCGCGGACCACGGCGGCGGTGCCGATGAGGTTGACCCGCACGACACGGTCCCACGCCTCCGGGTCGACCTCGCCGAGCGGCCCGCAGGCGTCGATGCCCGCCGCCGTGACGACGCCGCGCAGGTCGCCGTGGCGCTCGGCGACGGCCCGCACCGCGTCCTCGCTGAAGCGCGGCGCCGCGAGGTCGACCTCGAGGTGCTCGAAGCGGTCGTGCTCGGCGGGGCGCCGGTCGAGGACGATCGGCGTGCCGCCGGCCTGCGCCACCGCCTCGGCGACCGCCTTGCCCAGCCCGGAGGCGCCGCCGGTCACGATCACCGCGCCCAGGGACGCCGCCGGCTCAGCGGCCAGCGTCATCGTCCGCTCGAGGATCCTCGTGGTCGACCGGCCGTCCACGAACGGGACCGTAACCGGTCGCCCGCCCCACTCGGCGAGCACCGCGCGCCGGCCGGTGTAATGCGCCCGACGCGGGGGCAGATGGACGGAGGGTGGAGCTGCCCGGCGCGTTTCCGGCGGTCGCATCGTCCCTGAGCACGGTTCGGCGGGCCGTCGCGGCGTGCGCCCTGCGAGCGGGTGCGACCGCGCCGCGCTCGGCCGCCATGGTCGTCGCCGTCAACGAGGCCGTGGCCAACGCCGTCGTGCACGGCTACGAGGGCGGCTCGGAGGAAGCGCGCGTCTGGGTCGGCTGCAAGCTCGACGGCGAGCGCCTGTGGTTCACGGTCGCCGACCGGGGCACCGGGCTGCGCCCGCGCCGCGACAGCCCCGGGCTCGGGCTCGGCTTCGCGATCATCGCGCAGCTCGCCGACGACCTCGAGCTGCACGAGGCTGCGGAGGGCGGCGTCGAGATCCGCCTGGGCTTCCGGCTGAGCGAGTGATCAGCCGCCGCGGCGGGGGTCGGTCGCCTTCGCGATCGCCCCGCTCTCCGCGACCTTCTCGGCGACGACGTAGCCGTCGTGGCGCTCGATGACCTTCTCGACGTCGGGGATCTCGTGGCCGGCGACCAAGAGGAAGCGGCGCGGGTGGGCGCGGACCGCCTCGTACTGGGCCCGCGTGAGCTCGACGAGCTCGTTGCAGCCGAGCTGCCCGCACTCGCAGACGAACGGACGCCGAGCATCGCCCTCGCTGTCGGCGCGCCCCGCCCGGATCGCCTCGTTGACGTCGCGGTAGGCCGCCTGGTTGCGGGCGATCCGCTCGCGCCGCAGCTCCATGCGCGCACCCTAACCGGATTGGGCGGCGGCGCCGTTGGCGCGCTCGCTCAGGCGCTGGAGCGCCTTGCGGATGAGCCGCGAGACCTGCATCTGCGAGACGCCGATCCGCTTGGCGATCTCGGTCTGCGTGAGGTCCTCGACGAAGCGCAGGTAGAGCACGCGCCGGTCCCGGTCGTCGAGCACGTCGCGCAGCGCGCGCAGCGCCGCCACGTCCTCGGCGAGCTCGATGCGCTCGTCGTCGTAGCCGACCGTGTCGGCCAGCGTGCGCTCGCCGTCGTCGACGACGCCCGCGGGTGCGTCGAGCGAGACCGCCGAGTACGCCGCGCCCGCCTGAAGCGCCTCGAGCGCCTCTTCGAGGTCGCAGCCCATCTCGCCGGCCACCTCCGCCGGCGTCGGCGCGCGGCCCGCTCGGGCGCTGAGCCGCTCGACCGCCTTGGTCGCCTCGAGCACGCGCTCCTGAAGCGGGCGCGGGACGCGGACCGACCAGGCGTGATCGCGCAGGTAGCGGCGCACCTCGCCGAACATCGTCGGGATCGCGTACGTGCGCAGCGGCACGCCGAAGGTGGGGTCGTAACGCTCGATCGCCTTGAACAGCCCGAGCGCAGCGACCTGCTCGAGGTCGTCGCCGTGGCCGCGGGCGCCGTAGGAGGTCGCCACGCGGCGGACCAGCGGAAGCATCCGGCGAACGAGCTCCTCGCGGGCCGTGGCGTCGTGCTGGCGGTGGTAGCGGGCCAGCAGCCACGCCTCGGACGGGCCCGCGTACGGCCGTTCGGTGGGGACGCACTCGACGGGGTCGGCGGCCATGTCCGGTCTGGAGCGTGACCGCTCCCGGGCTCGCGTACACCATCCGCTGGACGGCCGCGTCAGAATGCGAACCTGAAGCAGTCATGGATGATCGCCCGGTCCAGCCCAAGCGGCCGCGCCTCGTCCGCGTGCTCAACGAGGACCCGGACCTGGCGCACCGACTCGACGAGCACGAAGCGCAGGCGGCTGCGCGCCAGACCGTCGGCATCCTCGAGCAGATCCAGCCGGGACCGTGGCGGCCGGCGCCCGTGGCGCAGGGCAAGTGCCTGTTCGGCGGTCTCGTGCTCGACGGGCTGCTCGTCCGCGAGCTGACCCTCGCCGGCTCGGTCAGCGCCGAGCTGCTGGGCGCGGGTGACCTGGTGCTGCCGGAGGACGCCGACCGGACGGTCCCGTTCGTCGAGATGCGGGTTGCGTGGACGGCGCTCGAGCCGACGCGGGTCGCCTGGCTGGACGCCCCCTTCGCCGCCGCCATGCGTCGCTGGCCGGAGCTGGGCGCCGGGCTGCTCGAGCGCACCGAGCGCCGCTTCAGCCGGCTCGCCGCCCTGCAGGCCATCGGGCAGCTCACGCGGGTCGACGACCGCGTGCTGACGCTGCTCTGGCACCTGGCCGAGCGGTGGGGGCGCGTGCGAACCGACGGCATCGTCGTCCCGCTGCGACTCACGCACAAGGCGATCGCCCGCCTCGTCGGCGCCCGCCGCCCGTCGGTCACGACGGCGATCGGCTTGCTCGAGCGCCGTGGGCTCGTCGAGCGCCGCGTCGACGGATCCTGGCTGCTGCTGGGCAACCCGCCGCAGTCGCTGAGCCGGTTCCCCGCGGGCGCGTCGCCGTGGCGCGACGGGCGCACGACTCAGCAGGCCGCCAGTAGCGGCGGGATGGCGCGGGCGGCCCTCCGCAGCCCGCGCCATCCGAATCCGGCTACGCGATCGTGACCGTGCGCCGGACGGTGTTGCCGCCGGTGGCGGCGATCGTGACCGTGTAGCGGCCGGCGCGAAGGGTGCCCATCTTGACCTTGTTGGCGCCCTTCTTGCCCTGGACCGTGCGGCGCTTCACGCGCTGTCCGCCGCGCGTGACGGTCACCGTCACCTTCGACGCCTTGCTCAGCGTGAAGCTCGCGGCGCCGGTCTTCGAGAGGCCGGGGGCGCTGACCTTGGGCTTCGACGTCGGCGTCGTCGACTTGCACGCGATGTTGACCGGGATCGACCCGGTCGCCGTCTCGTCCTTCTGGCTCGTGAAATTGGCGTTGATGTTGTACGTCCCGCACTTCTGCGGGGTCTGCAGCAGCGCGAGGTCGCCGCCCTGCAGCGACAGCGTGAACGACGTCACGAGCGCGTTGGGCAGGTTGTCGAAGACGTTGTCGTAGCCGCCGTCCGGGCGCAGCTGCGCCGTGGCGAAGATGTTCTGCTCGCCGAACTGCTCGCTGATGAGCAGGATGTTCAGCTGGAAGGCGCCGATCTTGCCGGCGATCGGGCCGCCGAAGTAGACCCAGCCCTGGTAGCTCGGCTGGTAGCCGAAGGCGTCAGCGGTCGCCGAGGCGGTGCCGATCTGGCTCGTGGGCGGGCAGCGCAGCGGACCGTCCGGGTCAGGTGTGCAGATGGTCGCCTTGGCGCCCGGGTTCGGGGCGAAGCCGACCGGGAACGAGACGACGACGGTGCGGGCCGGCGTCTCGCCGGGCTGCTGGGTCTGCGTCGCGGTGATCGCCGCCTTGGCGCCGGGCGTCGCTGGACTGAAGTTGATCGACAGCTGCGGCGCGAACGCGGCCGACGCGGGTGCAGCTGAGACGAGGGCGGCGGCGCACGCGAGGGGCGCGAGGCGGAGGAGGGCACTTCGTGCCCGAATGATCCGAGGGGCTTCCATGCGCATCTACTCCGGCATGTGGTTGACGGGGGGAGCACGAGAATATGGCGCTTTACCGCGGCGGTGGGAAAAAGTTGTCGTGCGGGTACGCTGCCGCGCCGCGTGCGCATCTTCAGCGGCATCCAGCCGACCGGCCGCAAGCACCTGGGCAACTACATCGGCGCGATCACCCAGTACGTCGCCTCCCAGGAGCGCGGCGAGGCGATCTTCTGCATCGTCGACCTGCACGCGACGACCGTGCCCTACGAGCCGGCCGAGCTGCGCGAGCGCCTCTACGACACCGCGGCGATCCTCATCGCCGCCGGGCTGGACCCGGCCCGCTGCATCCTGTTCCGCCAGGGCGACGTCCAGGAGCACACCGAGCTGTGCTGGCTGCTGTGCTCGGTCACCGCGCTCGGCGAGCTCAACCGCATGCACCAGTTCCGCGACAAGTCGATCGCCCAGCGCGAGCTGGTCTCCGCGGGCCTGCTCTTCTACCCGGTCCTCCAGGCCGCCGACGTGCTCGCCTACCGCGCCGACGAGGTCCCGGTCGGCGAGGACCAGCGCGAGCACCTCGAGCTGATGCGCGACATCGCCAAGCGCTTCAATGCGCGCTTCGGCGAGACGCTGGTAGTTCCCGAGCACCGGATCCCGCCGGTGGGGGCGCGGATCATGGATCTCCAGGACCCGTATCGGAAGATGTCGACGACCGGGGGCAGCGAGGAGGGGACCGTCTACGTCCTCGACGAGCCGGCGGCGGTGACCAAGAAGATCAAGCGCGCGGTGACCGACTCGGGCACCGAGATCCGCGCGGCGCCCGACAAGCCGGGCGTCTCGAACCTGCTGGAGATCCTCGCCGCCGTGCGCGGCACGAGCGTCGCCGACGCCGAGGCCTCGCTCGCCGGCGCGCGCGGCTACGGCGACCTCAAGGCGACGGTCGCCGAGGAGGTCGTCGCCTACCTCGCGCCCGTGCGCGAGCGCTACGACGCGCTGCGCGCCGACGAGGCGCGGCTCGAGTCGGTGCTCGCAGACGGGGCGGAGAAGGCGCGGGAGATCGCCGCGGAGGTCGTGGCCGACGTCCGCGACCTCATGGCCGTCGGGCCGCCTCGCTGAGCTACGTGGGGGGCTGCTGCTCGGTCGGCGTCCGCGGTGGCATCGTGCCCGCTGGCGCTGCGGGCGCGGGCTCGCCGGGCAGCGGCTCCGCCGTCGCGCGCCAGACGTTGTTGAGCGAGACCTGCAGGTAGGCGGCGAACGCGGGCGTGAGCAGGATGCAGAGGATCAGCGCGATCCAGCCGTTGAGAGGCTCCTTGCCGGCCACGCGGGCGGCGCCCTGGATGCGCTTGGTCCCGCGCCAGTAGCTGACGAGGGCGGGCACGACGATCAGCCCTCCCGGGAACTGCGCGAGGACCGAGTTCGTCGGGCTCTGCCCGAGGTCGTAGCCGGTGGCGCGGCCGTAGTCGCGCAGCTCGCGGTTGACGCGGTACCACCAGACGAGGCCGTAGATGCCCAGGGTGACGATCGGGAGCAGCGCGACCGCCCATGGGCTGCGGAGCTTGACGCGATCCTGCGTGGCGCGGATCTGGAGCTCTTGGGCCATCAGCGTCCCATCCTCTCCCGGCGCGCTCCCGTGCAGACGCTATCCCAACGCCGAGGGGCCGACCGGGTGTCCCGCTAGCTTCTGCCCCCATGCGCGACCTGGAGCTGGACCTCGAGGTCTTCTCGGGGCCGTTCGACCTCCTGCTGACGCTCGTCCTGCGCGAGGAGGTCGACCTGCTCGAGGTCGAGCTGGCCGACGTCGTGCTGGCCTACCTCGACTTCCTGGAGCGTCGCGGCGAGCTCGACCTCGAGGTCGCCACCGACTTCCTCGTGCTTATCGCGGCCCTGCTCGAGCTCAAGTCGCGGCTCATGCTGGCGCGCGATGACGACGAGCTGCTCGACCTCGAGCCCGGCGAGGCCGCCGAGGAGCTCCTGGCGCGCATGCTCGAGGCGCGCCGCTACC
>DASXRF010000349.1:0-7440 GCA_036506755.1 Solirubrobacteraceae bacterium
GCCCCGCTCGCGCCGCCACGACGACCGGGAGCCCGAGCGCGCGCGCGAGGTCGCGCACGGATGCGCGGCCGACGAGCGGCACGAGCAGGCCGCCGACGCCCTCCACGACGAGCGTCGCCTCGGGGTCGCCGGTGTCCAGCGTGCGCGCGGCCAGGTCGCCCAGGTCCAGCCGCGCGCCCGCCAGCTCGGCGGCCAGGTGCGGCGAGACGGCGGGACCGAACCGGACCGGCGCGACGTCCGCGGGGTCCTGCCCGGTCGCCGCGGCGAGCAGCGCGTCGTCCGGCGGCCACCCGGCGGGCGGCTCGTCGGTCCCGGTCAGGACGGGCTTGGCCGCGCAGACACGCTCGCCCCGGGCGCGCAGCGCGGCGGCGATCGCCGCGGCGACCAGGGTCTTGCCGGCGCCGGTGTCCGTGCCGGTGACGAAGAGGCCGCGGCGCGGCGGGGCGCCCGTCCGAGCCGGATGCTCGCCCGTCACGCCGCCCGGGCGACGGCGACCGGCGGGCCCGCGCCCGGGCGGAAGCCGGCCCGCAGCGCCGCGTGGCCGAGGGTCCGCGCCGCGTCGCGCAGCTCCTCGCGCGTGTGCGTCGCCATGACCGCGAGGCGCAGCCGCGACGTGCCGGGCGCCACCGTCGGCGGGCGGATGGCCTGGGCGAAGACGCCGCGCTCGAGCGCCGCCTCGCACATGGCCACCGCCGTCGACGCGTCGCCGACGATGAGCGGGACGATCTGGGTGGTCGACCCGGCGATGTCGAAGCCCTCTCGCGCGAGCTCGTCGCGCAGGGCGTCGGCGTTGTCGAGCAGGCGGCGCACGCGGTCGGGCTCGGCCTCGAGCACCTCCAGCGCGGCGAGCGCCGCCGCAACGGCCGGCGGCGGCGGGGCGGTCGAGAAGATCAGCGAGCGCGCGCGGTTGACCAGCCAGCGCGCCACCGTCGCCGAGCACGCCGCGTAGGCGCCGTAGGAGCCCAGCGCCTTGCCGAGCGTGCCGACCACGACGTCGACCTGGCCCTCGAGGCCGGCCTCGGCGACGGCGCCGCGGCCGCCGGGCCCGCAGCAGCCCGACCCGTGCGCCTCGTCGACGACGAGCGCGGCGCCGTGTGCGCGGGCGGCGTCGACTAGCTCGGCGAGCGGAGCGACGTCGCCGTCCATCGAGAAGACCGAGTCGGTGACGATCACCGCCGGGCGCCCCGCCGCCCCGCGCAGCAGCGCGCGCAGGTGCTCGACGTCGTTGTGGCGGTAGACCGCGGTCTCCGCGCGGGCCAGCCGGCAGCCGTCGACGATCGAGGCGTGGTTGAGCTCGTCGCTCAGCACGATGCCGCCGCGCTCGCCGGCCAGCGCGCCGAGCACGCCGAGGTTGGCCAGGTAGCCCGACCCGAACAGCACGGCGGCCTCGGTGCCCTTGAACGCCGCCAGGCGCTCCTCGAGGCGCCGGTGGATCGTCATCGTCCCGCTCACCAGCCGCGACGCGCCCGCCCCCGCGCCCCAGCGCAGCGCCGCGTCGGCCGCCGCCTCGCGCACGTGCGGGTGGTCGGCCAGGCCGAGGTAGTTGTTCGAGCACAGCAGCAGCACGGGGCGGCCGTCGAGCACGATGCGCGGGCCCTGCGGCCCGCTGACCACGCGCGTGCGGCGGTAGAGCCCCAGCTCCCGCAGCTCGTCGAGGCGCGCCTGCAGGTCTGCGGTCACGCCGGCGAGCGGTTCGGCGCGCCATCCGGACGCGGCGGCACGGCGGCCTTCTTGTGGAAGCGCAGCTGGCTCGACGGGTCCCACAGGCGGACCTCGAGCGTCGCTTCGGCGGCAAGCAGCTCCTCGACGACGTCGGGCGTCTCGCCCTCGAGCCAGCCCGAGCGGTTGTCCGGGCGCGGATTGGCACCGTTGTCGGGCTGGCGCGCGACGTTGAGCCCGAGCTCCTCGAACATGCCGCGGTCCTCCTCCGGCGTCGAGCCGAGCGTCGTGAGGAAGTTGCCCATCATCACGCCGTTGAGCCCCGCCTTGGCGGCCAGCGGCTGCAGCTCGCCGAGGTTCTCGACGCGCCCGCCGCACAGCCGGAAGAGCGCGTCCGGCAGGATCAGGCGGAAGATCGCCACCCACTTGACGGCCTCCCACGGGTCCATGAACTCGCGGTCGCCGAACTTGGTGCCGGGGCGGGGGTTGAGGAGGTTGATCGGCACCGAGGTCGGGTTGATGCCGGCGAGCTGGAAGGCCATCTCGACGCGCTGCTCGCGCGTCTCGCCGAGGTTGAGGATCCCGCCGACGCAGGTCTCGAGCCCCGCCTCCTTGACCGCGGCGATCGTGCGCAGGCGGCCGTCGTAGCGCACGGTCGTCGAGACCTCGTCGTAGTAGGACTCGGCCGTCTCGACGTTGTGGTGCACGCGCTGCACGCCGGCATCAGCGAGCTGCTGCGCCCGGGCGACGCTCATGTGGCCGATCGACGCGCACCGCTTGAGGTTGGTGTGCTCGGCGACGAGTCGCACGCCGGCGAGGACGCGCTCGAAGTCGCGCTTGGAGAGCCCCTGGCCCTGGGTGACCAGGCAGAAGCGGTGCGCGCCCGCCGCCTCGGCCGCGCGCGCGTGCTCGAGGATCTGCTCGGGCTCCATCATCGCGTGCATCGGCGTCTCGGCCTCGGCGAAGCGCGACTGCGCGCAGAAGCCGCAGTCCTCGGCGCAGCCGCCCGACTTGGCGTTCACGAGCGAGCACATGTCCGTCGAGTCGCCGAAGTGCTCGACGCGCACGCGCCACGCGCGGTCGACCAGGGCCTCGATCTCGGCGTGGTCCTCGATCTCTCCGAGGCGCAGGGCCTCCTCGCGCGTGATCAGCGGTGGCATGGCGCGGGACCGTACGTCCCACGCCGGACGTCACCCGCGCCGGACGGTGAGCGTCGTGCGCGCGGGCCGCGATCCGCGGCGCGTGAAGGTCAGCCGGATCTTCCCGGGCCGCGCGAAGCGCACGCGCACGGTCGTGACGCCGCGGCGGTCGGTCGGCCGGCTGGCCCGTCCGGCGACGCGCACGCGCACGCCTCGCACCGCTCGCCCGCCGGCCGTGAGGCGGATCCGCAGGCGGACCGTCCGCCCGGCCGGGACCACCCGTGGGCGCACCGTGATCCGCTGGCGCGCCCGCGCCGGCGGCCGCCCGGCGACCGGCTGCTCGGGCGGCGGCTCGCCCTTCGCCGGCGGCAGCGTGTAGTTGAGCTTCTCGATCTCGGCGGGGTCGGCGATGGGGACCTCGAAGACGTTGGCGCCGCCGTCGGGGTCGGAGATCGTCGCGCCGCCGGAGGCCAGGAAGTCGAGCGCCTGGCGCTGGCCGAGGTTGCGCCCGGTCAGCCGCGGGTCGAGGAGGAAGCCGTGCGGGTTCGACGAGGCCGTCGGCGTGCGGTCGTTGCGGTAGACCGTCGTCAGCTTCTGCAGCGCGCCGGCGCGCATGATCGTCGCGCTCGTGGGGTTCGGCACCGTCTGGTCGCCGAAGGCGAACTGGTAGATGACCTTCTTGGCCCCGACGTCGGGCGCCGGCCGGCGCACGAGCAGCGGGGCGAACGCCTCCGGGCTGCCGGGGCGGTCGATCCAGTTGCCGCGCGCGCCGGCGTCCTGGATGGCGACCGCGCCCCGCGCGGGCGCGGTGACCGCCGGGTCGGCCCACAGCGGCGTCGACTCGGTGAAGCCGTCGCGGCCGCCGTTGGCCAGCGGGGGCCGGCGGTTCTTCAGCTCGGTCGCGATGAGCGCGCGGAAGCCGGGCGACAGCCGCGCGATCTCCGAGATCGGCCCGCCGGGGACGTTGAGCACGCCGACCTTCACCAGCGGGTCCGCCGCCATGAGCATGGTCCCGTAGATCCCGCCCAGGCTCTGGGCGTAGTAGGTGACGCCGTCGCGGCGCAGGTCGACGGACCCGTCGCCGTCGACGTCCACGCCGCGCGCGATCGCGCGCACGAGCGCCATGTTGTCCAGCGCGGTCTGGCGCAGCCCGTCGCGCAGGGCGACCGCGGCCAGCGGGTGCGGCTGCGCGGGGGCCTGCACGCCCTCGGAGTCGCCGATCTTGCCGTCGGCGTTGAGGTCGCGCCCGCGCCCGAAGCCGGAGAAGGTCACGGGACCGGCCGGCGTCGTGACCTCGGTCTGGCTGCGCGGCCCGTAGGCGTGGCCGACGGGGTCGATGCTCATCGTGGCCAGGCCGCGCGACGCGTTGAGGTCGGCGGCGAGGAACAGGTCGTACTTCGAGCGCGTGATGCCGGGGCCGAAGACGGCCACCGGCCAGCCGTCGGCCGGCTTGCCGCCCGACGGGACGATCAGGGTGAAGCCGACCGTCTCGGAGCCCTGCACCTTCGGCCGCCCGTCCTTCGTCGGTGTCTGGGGGATCACGCGGTCGGCGGTCAGCCACGACGGCGACTCGAACGAGCCGAACGCGTACTGGCCCGCGTTCTGGAACGCGGCGTTGAAGACGTCCTCGGCGACGAGGTCGCCGGGGCCCTTGTCCTCGAGGCGCCGCATTCGCAGCACCTCCGCCGCCGGGAAGGCCTGGACGACGTGCAGGCCGCGGCTCACCGGCGCGATCCCCGCCTCGTCGTACGCGCTGCCGTCGTCGAGAGCGCGGCGCATCTGCTGGAGGCCGGCGGTCGCGCTCATCGTCGTGAACGTGGTGCTCGCGCCCGTGCCCGACAGGGCCGGCGCGACGACCAGCCGGTACGTCGTCGCCTCCTCGAGCAGCGTGGCCGGCGCGCCGTAGAGCGCGTTGCGCGCCGGGCTCCACACGAGCCGGTTGACCCGGATGCGCCCGCCGGCGCCGTCGGCGCGCTCGACGTAGAGCGTCTGGTCGTTGACCTTCGCGACGTCGATCGGCCGCCCGAAGCGCACCCGGATGCGCGGGTCGAGGTCGAAGCCGTCGAGCTGGTCGATCAGCTCGATCTCGTGGCAGTCCGAGGGCCGCGCGTTGCAGTCGGGCCTGGGCAGGGCGACCCGCTTACCGGTGATCTGCGCGGGGTCGGCGACCGTCAGCCGGTCGCTCGGGAACAACGTCGGCGCGGCCGCGCGCGCGGGCGGGCAGGCGGCGAGGACGAGCGCCGCGGCGGCCGCTGCGGCGAGGCGGTGACCCATCGGGCGGGAGGCTACGCCAGCTCGACGAGCAGCGGCGCATGGTCCGACGGCTTGGGGCTCACGCGAGCCGAGCGTCGAGCGCGATCTCCGGCACGCCCGACAGGGCGCGCGAGACCGGGCAGCCGGCCTTGGCCTCCTCGGCGTCCTCCCGGAAGTGCGCCTCGTCGATCCCGGGCACCGACGCCTCGACGTCGAGGTCGATCCGCGCGATCGTCGGCGCGCCGTCGACGTTGCGCAGGTGCACGCGCGCGCTCGCGCGGACCGAGTCGGGCGGGTGGCCGTGCCCGGCGAGGATGTTGCTCAGCGCCATGGCGAAGCACGAGGCGTGGGCCGCGGCGATCAGCTCCTCGGGGTTCGTGCCGTCGCCCTCCTCGAAGCGCGAGGCGAACGAGTAGGCGCCGCGGAAGACGCCGTCGCCCACCGTCAGCTCGCCCGAGCCGCTCTGCAGGTCGCCGCGCCACTCGGCGCTGCCGTTGCGCGTGGCCATGCTGCCTCCTTAAGGGGTCTGACCCCCAGAAGTGTTCGTTATGTCCGTAGGCTCGTGGTCATTGGGGTCAGACCGCTGGCGTGCCGGCCGCCATGGGGTCAGGCCCCTATCGCTGCGAGCACATCCTGCACGACGTCGCGCGCCATCGCGCGCAGCTCGTCGTCGGTGCGGTCCTGGATCGGGTGGGGGACGAGCACCCGCCGTGCGTCGGGGGCGCCGAGCGCCGCCGCCTGCTCCGTGGCGGCGTCGGCGAAGACCGACGAGGCGACGAGCACCCCGGGCCGGCCGTCTTCCTCGAAGCTGATGACGTCGCGCAGACCGCACGA
Organism: Solirubrobacteraceae bacterium; assembly: GCA_036506755.1. Classification (GTDB taxonomy): domain Bacteria; phylum Actinomycetota; class Thermoleophilia; order Solirubrobacterales; family Solirubrobacteraceae; genus DASXRF01. The sequence continues at coordinate 5,886 of DASXRF010000349.1, forward strand.
CACGCACGAGCCTCAGTCGGCGAGCGCCTCGATGACGGCGTCGCAGCGCGAGGCGATCTCGCGCCGCACGTCGACCGGCGCGGTCTTGGTGAAGGTGGGCTTGGCGGCGCGCTCGACGGCGTAGCCGCGCTCGCGCAGGAGCGCCTCGAGCTCGTCGAGGAAGACGTCGCCCCGCGGCTTGCGGATGTCGACGAGGGCGACGCGGGCGGGGCTGCCGCGCGGCGCGAGCGGGCGCGACGCCGCCTGGGCCTCGCGCGTGGGGTCGAGGATCGTCACGCCCATGCGTCCACCTCCGCGGTCACGGGCGCCGAGCCGATCTCGCCGGCGGCCCAGGAGCCGAAGACCATGCTGAACAAGCCCGCGTCGCCGCCCGCGTGGACGATCTGGATGCGCTCCGGCGCGGCGAACTTCGCCACCGGCATCGCGGGGTCGGTGACGAAGCGCTCCTCGACGCCCTCGGGGGAGCCGCCCGCCCCGCGCACCAGCTCGCCGGCCGGCGACATGGTCAGCTCGAACAGGCGCTCGCGCAGGCGCTCGCGGCTCCACCCCGCCTCGCCGAAGACGCGCGCGTGCTCGGGGCCGACCACCAGCAGCGCGTCGAAGGCCAGGCGCAGCTTCGGGTGGGCCACGGACTCCAGCGCGAGGGCGAGCGAGGCGGCGAGTCCCTCGGCCTCGCGGGCGAGCTGGTCGACGATGAGCCGGGGCGCCTCGAGCGCCATGAGCATGACGGTCGGGCGCTCGAAGGGCGGCGGCCACGGGTTGCCGTCCGCGCGCTCGGCGAAGCACACGCCGAGCTTCCCCGGCTGGCCGTGGGCGGCGCGATCCTCGATCCCCGGCCGCCCGCCGCCGACGTTGCGCACGACCAGCTGCAGCGCGCGGCCGATGGCCAGGTTGGCGCGCGTCCCCTGGCCCAGCACGTTGCCCGCGGCGTTGATCCCGACGGCGGTGCCGTAGGCGACGATCGCCGGGCCGGCGGGGTGCGTCGTTGCGACAAGGCCGTGCAGGGCGAACTCGGGCCGGCAGGCGGCCTCGACCGCGGCCAGCACGACGGGCAGGTGCTCGGGCGCGCAGCCGGCCATGACGGCGTTGATGGCGACCTTCTCGACGGTCGCGTCCCCGTCGTAGGGCGGCAGCACGCCGACCACGTCCTGCGGATCGCGGCTGGTGCCCTCGAGCATGAGCACGACGCGTTCGGGCGTGGGCGGGACGACGGGCAGCCCGTCGGTCACGCCGCGGGCGAGCAGCGCCTCGTGGACGTCCTCGAGCTCGCCGATCTCGATCTCGCGTGCCCGCAGGCGGCCCTCGCGGCGCGCGGCGCGCGCGGCTAGCCGCGCGGCGACCTCTGGGTCGCGCGTGCGCGACGCGCAGCCCGGCCGGCGCTCGGGCAGCCCGTCGAGGTCCAGGCGCGCCCCGGCCCGCGCGGCGAGCTCGGCGATCCGCGCGCGGTCCAGGCCCTCGACGCGGCCCTCCTCGCGCTCGCCGTCGAGGAGCACGACCGCGGGGACCGCCTCGGGGTCCAGCCGCTCGGAGAGCGCCAGGTCGGCGTCGACCTCCG
>DASXRF010000350.1:0-4120 GCA_036506755.1 Solirubrobacteraceae bacterium
CACGGGCTGTGGGCGTACCGCGATCTCGAGCCGGAGGGAGCCTCGTGACCTTGGTCCGCGACAGAGACGACGCCATGCTCGCCCTCGATGTCGCGCCGCCGCCGGCGCGCCGGTCGGGCTCGCCGGCGGCGCGGCGCGCCGAGCTGGGCGCCCTCGCCTCGATCGCCGCGCTCGTCGCGGCCCACGACGTCTGGGCGGCGCAGGCGCTGCTGCTCGTCCTGCTGCTCAGCGTGCCGGGCCTGCTCCTGCTGCGCGCACTGCGCGTCCCGGGCGCGGCGATCGTGCGGTTCCCGGTCTACGTGCCGTGCGCGTCGCTCGTCGTGCTGATCGCGTCGGGGCTCACGGTCGACCTCGCGGGGCTCGCCTGGGAGGCGCCCGAGCCGCTGCGCGCGTGGCCGTTGCTGATCGGACTCGAGCTGACGTGCCTCGGCCTGTTTGCCGCGGGCGCCACGGCGCCGGCGGAGGCCGACGTGCCGTGGGCGGAGCTGCGCCCGCGGCTCGTGCGGTTGTGGCCACTCGCGCTGCCGCTCGCCGCCGCGGCCGGCGCGCTGCTGCTGACCAACGGCCAGGGGGCGGAGGTGGCGATCGGCGCGATGGCGGCGTCGCTGCTGACGGTGCTCGCCTGCGCGCTGATCGCCGTCCGGCTGAGCGCGCCGCAGCTGTGGCTGGTGCTGTACGGCGTCGGGCTCGCGGCGGCGTGGTCGTTCTCGCTGCGCGGCCACTTCCTCTACGGCTTCGACATCAGCAGCGAGTACCACGTCGCGGCGAAGACGTTCGCCGACGCGGCCTGGCGCACGCCGCACCCGCACGACGCCTACGGGGCGATGCTGAGCCTCACGGTGCTGCCGGCCTCGCTGCAGGCGCTGACCGGCGTGTCCGCGCTGGTGCTGCTCAAGGCCGTGTACCCCGCGCTGTTCGCGCTGTTCCCGCCCGCGCTGTTCGGGATCGCCAACCGCTTTTTGAGCCGGCGCTTCGCGTTCGTCGCCGCGGCCTTCGTGGTCGTGCAGAGCTACTTCTTCCAGCAGCTGCCGGCGATCGCCCGGCAGGAGATCGGCCTGCTGTTCTTCGTCGGACTGGTCGCCGCCGTCGTCGACCGCCGCCTGCCGCGCGGCGCGCAGGCCTGCCTGGTCGCGTTGCTCGGCGCGGGCGTGGTCGTCGCGCACTACTCGACCACCTACCTCGCCGCCGCGGTGTTCGGGCTCGCCGTCGTCCTGCAGCTCGTCGTCTCGCGCTTCCGGCCGCTGCGCGCGATGTCGCTCGCCATGGTCGTCGCCTTCGTGGCGACCGCCGGCGGCGCGGGGGTGTGGTACGTCGCCGTGACGCACTCGGCCGACAACGTGTCGCGGGTCGCCTCCGACCTGCGCACGCACGGGCTCGACGTGCTGCCGAACGCCCACGCGGGCCAGAGCCTCGTCGCGTCCTACCTCTCGGGCAACGCGCCGGCGAGCATCGACGCGAACGGCTACGAGCGCCTCGTCGCCCGCGACTACGCGCGCGACCGGCCGTACGTGCACCCGCTCCACGCGGCCGACGACGGGCGCTTCCGCCTCCAGGACGCTCCGGTGCGCGCGGACGCGGTCCGCCGGCCCGGGGCCTTCGAGGCGCTGCGCACCGCACAGGTCGTGGCCGGCCAGCTGTTCAACCTGCTGGCGATCGCCGGCGCCCTGGCGCTCGTGCTGCGCCGCCACACCAACCCGTTCGCCCGCCAGCTCGCCCTGCTCGGCCTGGCTACGCTGATGGTGCTCGCGGTCGTGCGCCTCAGCGGCACGACGGCGAACGCCTACAACCAGGAGCGCGCGTTCGTGCAGACGATGGTGCCGCTCGCGGTCGGCATGGCGTGGGTGCTCGAGCGGGCCGGAGACCGCTGGCGCCGGTTGCGCGCTCCCGTCGCGCTGCTCGCCGCGGTCGCGCTCGCCGTCATGTTCGCGAGCACGTCGGGCCTGCGCGGGGTCGCCGTCGGCGGGGGTACGCCGACGAACCTCGCCGACGCGGGCACCGACTACGAGCGCTTCTACGTGACCGCCCCCGAGCTCGCCGCGGCGAAGTGGATCGACGGCGCGCCGCCCAGGGCGCTCGTCTACGCCGACCGCTACGGGCAGCTGCGGATCCTGGGCGCGACGGGCCGCATCGACGGGCTGCTGCTCGACGTGACGCCGCGCACGCTGGACCGGCGCGCCTGGGTCTACGCGGGGCGCACGAACGTCGTCGACGGCCGCGCGCGCGGCGCCGCCGGCAGCCGCTTCGCGACCTACCGCTGGCCGAGCATCCTCGACGACCACTACGACACCGTCTACGCCAACGGCTCGGCGCGGGTCTACCACCGGCCGTGATGGTCTCGATCGTCATCGTCAGCAAGGACGAGCGCGCGCTCGACGAGACCCTCGCGGCCGTCGCGGACCAGGCGCGAGGGCGCGAGAGCGAGATCGTCGTCGTGGACGCGTCGGAGGGGCGGCTCGCCGACGTGCAGCGGGCGCACCCGGGCGTGCGCTGGATCGACTACGCGCCGCCGCCGGGCGTCGCGGTCTCGATCCCCCACCAGCGCAACGCCGGCGTGCGCGCCGCCCGCGGCGACGTGATCGTCTTCACCGACGCCGGCTGCCGGCCGCGCCCCGGCTGGCTGGCGGCCCTGCTGGCGCCGATCGACGACGGCTCCGAGGACGTCGTGGCCGGCCGGGTGGGGTCGCCCGAGGGGCGGCGCGACCTCTACGAGTCCTGGCACGACACCGTCGAGCGCTCGCCGTACCTGTCGGAGTGCCCGACGATCAACCTGGCCTTCCGCCGGTCGGCCTTCGATGCGGTGGACGGTTTCGACGAGCGCTTCGAGTACGGCTCGGACATCGACTTCTCGTGGCGACTGGTCGCGGCCGGCCGGCGCATCCGCACCGCGCCCGGCGCGGTCGTCGAGCACGACTGGGGCTCGCGCGGGCGCCGGCTGAAGCGCGCGTACGCCTACGGCCGCGCGCGGGCCCGCCTGTACCGCAAGCACCGCCGCCGGCTGCTGGCCGCCTGGCGCGCCGATCCGATGGTCCTCGTCTACCCGACGTTCCTGCTGGGCCTGCCGCTGACCGCGCGCTTCCCGCTGTACCCCGCGCTGCTGGCCATCCCGGCCTGGCGCAACCGCGCCGACGGCCCGCTGCGCGTGCTCGCCGACCACCTCGCGTACGGGGCGGGGGTCCTGTCGCAGGTGGTGCGCCCGTGAAGATCCTCGCCCTGCCGCGCGATCCCAACCCGTACCAGCGCCTGCTCTACGGCGAGCTCGCCGGCCAGGGAGCGCAGGTGCGCTACGCGGGCGACCTCACGCCGTCGCGCACGCTGAACCTGCTGGCGCTCCCGCTCGAGCTCGCGGCCTGCCGGCTGCGCGGGTGGCGCGTCCTGCACCTGCACTGGGTCTTCGGCTTCCAGCTGCCGGGGGCGGGGCGGCTGCCGTTCCTGCGGCGCGTGGCGCAGGCGTGGTTCGTCGTGGTCCTGCGGGTCGCAGCGGCGCTGAGGTTGAAGATCGTCTGGACCGCGCACAACGTCCTGCCGCACGAGCGGGTCTTCCACGACGACGTCGCCGCGCGGCGCGCGCTCGTGGAGGCCAGCGACCTCGTCGTGCTGCACGCCGCGCAGACGCGCGACGCGCTGGCCGAGATCGGCGCGGCGCCGCGGCGCAGCGTGGTCGTCGCGCCCGGGCCGTTCGACACCGGCGTCGATGCGCGGGCCCTGCGGGCGCCGGGGTCCGGTGAGGGGCCGCGGCGCTATCTGTTCTTCGGGAAGGTCCTCGCCTACAAGGGCGTCGAGGAGCTGCTCGTCGCCGCGCAGGGGCTGGACTTGACGGTCGCCGGGGAGTGTCCGGATCCGCCACTGCGCGCGCGGCTCGAGGAGCACGCCGGCGAACGCGTCGCGCTCCGGCTCGAGCGCATCCCCGACGACGAGCTCACCCCGCTGCTCGCCGAGGCGGACGTCGTCGTGCTGCCCTTCCGCCGGGTGACGACGAGCGCCAGCGCGCTGCTCGCCATGTCGCACGGCCGGCCGGTCGTGCTGCCCGACCTGCCGGCGTTCGCCGACCTGCCCGCCGACGCGGTCGTGCGCTACGACGGCTCGACGGACGACCTCGCCCGCGTCCTGACCGAGGTCGCGC
>DASXRF010000351.1:0-10808 GCA_036506755.1 Solirubrobacteraceae bacterium
CCGTACCCGAGCGGCGAGCCTCACATCGGCCATCTGAAGGTCTACTCGGTGGGCGACGCGATCGCCCATTTCCACCGCCGCACCGGCCGCCGCGTCCTGCATCCCATGGGCTACGACGCCTTCGGCCTGCCGGCCGAGAACCACGCGATCAAGAGCGGCCAGCACCCGCGCGAGTCGACCGACCTGGCCATTCGCGAGTTCCAGCGCCAGTTCCGCGCGTGGGGGATCTCGATCGACTGGTCGCGCGAGTTCGGCACCCACGAGCCGCGCTACTACCACTGGACGCAATGGATCTTCTTGCAGCTGTTCAACGCCGGCCTGGCCTACCGCAAGGAGGCGGCGGTCAAGTGGTGCCCGAAGGACCAGACCGTGCTGGCCAACGAGCAGGTCATCAACGGCCACTGCGAGCGTTGCGGCTCGGAGGTCGAGGCGCGCCAACTCGAGCAGTGGTTCTTCCGCATCACCGACTACGCCGACCGCCTGCTCGACGACCTCGACCGGATCCACTGGCCCGAGTACGTCAAGACGATGCAGCGCAACTGGATCGGGCGCTCGGAGGGCGCCGAGGTCACGTTCCGCTGCGAGGAGCTGGGCATCGACTACCCCGTCTTCACGACGCGCCCGGACACGCTCTTCGGCGCGACCTTCTTCGTGATGGCCCCCGAGCACCCGGACGTCCTCCGGCTCGCTCACGGCACGCCGCACGAGGACGAGGTCCGCCACTACGTCGACCACGCGATCACGGAGTCGACCGAGGAGCGCGGCGACACGGAGAAGCCCAAGACCGGCGTCTTCCTCGGTCGCCACGTGACCAACCCGGTCAATGGCGCGCGGCTGCCGATGTACGTCGCCGACTACGTCCTCATGGAGTACGGGACCGGCGCGATCATGGCCGTGCCTGGCCACGACGAGCGCGACTTCGCGTTCGCCAAGACGTACAACCTGCCGATCAAGCGCGTCGTCGGCGGCCACGACGAGCTGCCCTACGTCGGCGACGGGCCGATCGTGCACTCGCACCCCGAGTTCGACGGCCTTCACAACCGGGACGCCGTCCACAAGATCGTCGAGTGGATCGACCGGCAGGGCAAGGGCCACGCGAGCGTCAACTACCGCCTACGCGACTGGCTGGTCTCCCGCCAGCGCTACTGGGGCTGCCCGATCCCCATCGTGCACTGCGACCGCTGCGGGCTCGTGCCCGTCCCCGAGCACGAGCTGCCCGTCGTCCTGCCCGACATCACCGACTACGCGCCGCAGGGGCGCTCGCCGCTGGCCGCCGCCGACGAGTGGGTGCGCGTCCGCTGCCCGGAGTGTGGTGCCGAAGGCCGCCGCGAGACCGACACGATGGACACGTTCGTCGACTCGTCGTGGTACTTCCTGCGCTACTGCGACGCGACCAACGACGACGCCGCGTGGGACCCGGCCGTCCTGCGCCGCTGGATGCCCGTCGACCAGTACATCGGCGGCGTCGAGCACGCGATCTTGCACCTGATGTACGCGCGCTTCTTCACGAAGGCGCTCACCGACCTCGGCCACCTCGACGTGCAGGAGCCCTTCGAGCGGCTGTTCACGCAGGGCATGATCACCAAGGACGGGGCGAAGATGTCCAAGTCCAAGGGCAACGTCGTCTCGCCGCAGGCCATCGTCGACCGCTACGGCGCCGACACCGCGCGCGCGTACATCCTCTTCATCGGCCCGCCCGACCAGGACGCCGACTGGTCCGACGAGGGCGTGGAGGGCGTCTACAAGTTCCTCGGGCGGCTGTGGCGCCTGTGCGCGGTGACCGCCGACGCGATCGGCCAGGATCCCGAGCCGCTCCCCGGCGAGGGGCTGCAGGGCGACGACCTCGCGCTCGCGCGCAAGGCTGCGTGGGCCATCGACCGGGTCACCGACGCGATGGCCGGTCGCTTCGCCTTCAACAGCGCGATCGCGCGGGTGATGGAGCTCTACAACGACTGCTCGCGACTGCGCGCGAACGTCGCGCCGGACACCCTGCGCTTCGCCCTGGCCACGGCTGCCTCGCTCCTGTTCCCGTTCGCCCCCCATACCGCCGCGGACGCGTACCACCTCCTCACGGGCCGGCGTGTCTGGGAGGAGCCCTGGCCGTTCCCCGACCAGTCGCTGCTCGAGCGCGAGACCTACGAGCTCGTCTGCCAGGTCAACGGGAAGGTCCGCGACCGCGTCCAGGCGGCGACGGGCGCGAGCGAGGACGAGCTCGTCGCGCTCTGTCTGGCGGCTCCCAATGTGCAGGCGCACGTCGACGGCAAGGAGGTCGTGAAGCGGGTCGTCGTGCCGGGCAAGCTGGTCAACCTCGTGGCCCGCTGAGCGGCGGTTTCCTGCACTCGCCTGACGGGAATCCGTCACCACATGGCGACCATCGAGGCGCAACAGCGCAAGGACGTCGGACCAGACGACATCCCCAAGCCGGGATGGAAGGCGATCCTCAAGCGCACGGCCAAGGAGTTCCAGAACGACAACCTGACCGACTGGGCCGCGGCGCTGACGTACTACGCCGTCCTCGCCCTGTTCCCGGCGCTCATCGTGCTCGTCGCGCTCGTCGGGCTCTTCGGCCAGTATCCGCAGACCACCGACGCGCTGCTGAACATCCTGCGCGACGTCGGCGTCCAGTCGAGCACGCTGGACAGCCTCAAGGACACGATCAACAACGTCATCCAGAACAAGGGCGGCGCGGGTGCGCTCCTCGGCGTCGGCCTGCTGGGAGCGCTGTGGTCGGCGTCCGCCTACATCGGAGCGTTCATGCGCGCCTCGAACGCGATCTTCGAGAAGCCCGAGGGCCGGCCGTTCTGGAAGCTGCGTCCGCTGCAGGTGCTGGTCACGCTGGCGATGACGCTGCTGCTTGCGCTCGTCCTCATCGCCCTCGTGATCAGCGGCCCGCTGGCCGAGGCCGTCGGCAGGCAGATCGGGCTCGGCGGCACCGCCGTCACCGTCTGGGACATCGCCAAGTGGCCGATCCTCGCCTTCGTCGTCGCCTTCATGCTCGCCGTGCTCTACTACGCCGCGCCGAACGCCAGGCTGCCCAAGTTCCAATGGATCTCGCCCGGCGCGATCGTGGCCCTCGTCGTCTGGGTCGTCGCGTCGTTCGGCTTCTTCATGTACGCCAACAACTTCGGCTCCTACGACAAGACCTACGGGACGCTCGGGGCCGCGATCACCCTGCTCGTCTGGCTCTGGCTGAGCAACCTCGCGGTCCTCTTCGGCCAGGAGCTCAACGCCGAGGTCGAGCGGGGCCGCGAGCTGGCCGCAGGCCAGCCGGCCATCGACGACATCCAGCTGCCGCTGCGCGGCAAGCCCAAGAAGGACCCGGAGGAGCAGGCGGCCGCGATCTCGCGCGAGGCGGTCACCGGCGCCGGCAACGGCGGCGCCAAGCACGACGACGCGGTGGGTCGCCTGAGCCGCGAGCCCGTCGAGGCCGGCGGCAACGGCGGGACGAAGCGTGACGAGGCCGTGGCTCATCTCGGCACCGAGTCCGCCGCGGCGGGGCAGGAGAAGAGCACCGACCGCCCTCGGTAGCGCCGGCGCCCCCGCGCCGGCGCGAACCTCCCGAGATGCCGGCGGTCGCTGAGCCGCCCCGGTCGCATGCCGGCCCGCGCTCCGCCGGCGCGGCCGGCGGACATCCGCGCGCCGCCGACGTCGACGGTCACGCGCGAGCCGTCCCCGCGGTCATCGCCGCCGCCGCGTCGGCCGCGGTCGCCGTCGCCGTGCTGCGACGGCGCGCGCATCATTGAGCGCATCGTGGTGAGCAACCGAGCGCCGTACGTCGCGGTCGTCGGGCCGGGCGATGCGACCGCCGACCAGGAGCGCGACGCGGAGACGGTCGGCCGCGGCCTCGCCGCCGCGGGCGCCGTCGTGGTCTGCGGCGGCCTGGGCGGCGTCATGGCGGCGGCGTGCCGAGGCGCGCACGCGGCGGGCGGGGTGACGGTCGGCCTGCTTCCCGGCCACGACCGCTCGGCGGGCAACGCCTGGCTGACGATCGCCATCCCGACGGGGATGGGCGAGCTGCGCAACGGCCTCGTCGTGCGCGCGTCCGACGCGGTCGTCGCGGTGGCCGGCGGCTTCGGCACGCTCTCCGAGATCGCGCTCGCGCTCAAGCTCGGCCGGCCGGTGGTGGGGTTGGGAACGTGGGACATCGCGGCTCCGGTGGCCAGGGTGGACGATCCGGAGGCTGCGGTGCGCCGGGTCCTGCGACTTGTCACGTCGCCGTCGCAGAGTTGACACATTCCGCGCGCCCCGCGTGACGCGTTCCCGCCTAGCGTCCCCGCGGTGCCCGATCTGCCCCGCTCGCATCTCGTCGCCTACGTGCTCGTCGGGCTCGCCGTCGTCCTCGCCGGGGCACGGTGGGTCCACGCGTCCGCGGCGGCCCAGTCGCCCCCGCGCGCGGCCGCGTCGGCCGGGTCCTCGGGCATGCGCGTCGAGCGTGCCGCCGGCGCGGGCGAGGCGGTGGTGCACGTGGCGGGCGAGGTGCGCCGGCCCGGCGTCTACCACCTGGGCGCGGGCACGCGTGTCCAGGAGGCCTTGCGCCGCGCGGGCGGGCCGACCCGCCGCGCCGACCTCAACGCGATCAACCTGGCCGCCAAGGTCGAGGACGGCCGCCAGGTCGTGGTTCCGCGCCGCGCCGCGGCGGGCGCGCCGGCTGGGAGCGAACCGGGTGCGGCGCCCGGCGCGGGGCCGGCCGTTCCGGTCAACCTCAACACGGCGACGCCGGATGAGCTCGGAACGCTTGACGGCGTCGGACCGGCGACGGCGGCGAAGATCCTGGCCTACCGGCAGGAGCACGGCGGCTTCGGCTCGGTGGACGAGCTCGACCAGGTTCCGGGCATCGGCGAGAAGCGGCTGGCCGCCCTGCGGTCGCATGTGACGGTCTGAGGGGCGGTGGGGCTCGTGGGAGGAGAGGCGCGCAGCGAGGGCCGCCGACCGGCGCGGCGGTCCGCAGCCCGGCTCGCGCGCGAGGCGCTGCACGCCGGCGCGGCGGGGCCTCGCCATGTCCTGCTGGCGGCCGGGGTCGCCGGTCTGCTGCTCGTGCGGTCGCCGGGCTGGCCGGTGGTCGTCGTGCTGAGCGCGATCCTCGCGGCTGGCGGCATGGTCCGGCGCCCCGCGCTCGGGCTGGCCGCCGCGGTGGCGCTGCTCGCCGGCGCAGGCGCGGGCGAAGCCCGGCTTCGAGCCGCTGACCGGCCGTCGATCCGGCCGCTCCTCGGGCGCGCGTTCGACGCCCCGGCGTACGCGCTCGAACCCACGCGAGAGCGCGCCTTCGGCGGATGGGCGATCGCCGCGCGGGTGTCGGCCGGACGGTGGCGGGGCGTTCGGATGGTCCTTCGCGGTGGACCGCGCGCGCGTCCGCCGGCGGTGCACGTCGGCGACGAGCTTCGCGCTCGCGGCCGTGTGGTCGCGCTCGCGCCGTGGGAGCGCTACGAGGCTGTGCGCGGGGCGCGAGCCGCGCTGGCGGTCGAGGACGTGCGCGTCACCGGACGGCGGCGCGGCGGGCTCGACGGCGCCATCGACGGTGTGCGGCGGCGGGCGGAGGCAGGGCTGCAACGCGGGCTGCCCGCCGCGCAGGCGGCGCTCGCCCGCGGGATGGTGCTGGGTCAGGACGACGCGCTCGACGTTGGCAGCCGCGACGAGTTCCGCGCGAGCGGCCTCAGCCACCTGCTGGCCGCCAGCGGTCAGAACGTCGCGCTGCTGGCCCTGCTCGCCAGCGGGGGTCTGGCGGCTGCCGGCGTCGGGCTCCGCGGCCGGCTGGGCGGGGCGCTGGCGCTCGTGGCGCTCTACGTGCCCCTCGCCGGCGCGGGACCGTCGATCGTGCGCGCGGGCGTGATGGGCGCGGCGGCGCTCGTCGCGGCGCTGGCCGGGCGGCCGGGCTCGCGCGCGTACGCGCTGCTGCTCGCCGCCGCCGTGACGCTTGTCATCGAACCGCGGGCGGCGGACGACGTCGGATGGCAGTTGTCGTTCGCCGCCGTCATCGCGATCGCGCTCCTCGCGCGGCGGTGGCGCGATGCCCTCACGAGGCGGCGGGTCCCCGGGCCGCTCGCGGAGGCCAGCGCCCTCACCGCAGCGGCGACGGTCGGGACCGCACCGCTGCTCGCCGTGCACTTCGAGCGCCTGTCGCTCGTCTCCCCGGCGGCCAACCTGCTCGCCGCGCCCGCCGTGGCGCCGATCGTGTGGCTGGGCACGCTCGCGGCACTCGCTGCGCAGCTCCCGGCGACCGGAGCGCTCGTCGCGATCCTCGATGCGCTGGCGGCGTTCCCGCTCGGCTTCGTCGGCTGGGTCGCGCATGCCGCGGCGTCGGCGCCGCACGCGACCGTCGCGGTCGCGCTGGGTGGGCCGATCGCCGTCGTGGGTGCGTACGCCGGCCTCGGCGCCCTCGTCGTGTCGCGCCGCGCGCGTGCCCTCGCGGCCGGAGCGCTCGTCGCCGCCGGCCTTCCGGCGGCGTGGGGCCGGGTCCATCCGCCGCGGGCGCCGCGCGACCTGACGGTCTCCTTCCTCGACATCGGCCAGGGCGACGCAACGCTCGTGCAGCACGGCGAGCGGGCGATCCTCGTCGACACCGGCCCGCCCGGCGGACCGGTGCTTCAGCGGCTGCGCGCCGCCGGCGTGCGGCGGCTCGACCTGCTCGTGCTCACGCACGCCCAGGCCGACCACGAGGGCGCCGCGCCGGCCGTGCTCGATGCGCTGCCCGTCGGGGCGGTCCTCGACGGCGGCGCGGGCAGGCGGTCGCCGGAGCGCGCGGCGATCGAGGCCGCGCTGCGCCGCCACCTCGCGCGCACGGTCGCGCCCGAGGCGGGGGAGGTGCTGCGCGTGGGTCCGCTGCGGCTCGCCGTCCTCTCGCCGCCGCGTCCGCCGGACGCGACCACGGCGCGAACGGGCGATCCCAACGATCGCGCGATCGTCGCGCGCGTGTCAGAGGGGGCGTTCGACGTGCTGCTGACCGCGGACGCCGAGTCGCCGGTCACCCTGCCCCTTGGCCTGCCCGCGGTCGATGTGCTCAAGGTGGCCCATCACGGCAGCGCCGATCCGGGATTGCCGGCGCTGCTCACCCGCCTGCACCCGCAGCTCGCGGCGATCGAGGTCGGCCGGCAGAACCCCTACGGCCACCCCGCGCCGGCGACGCTGGCCGCGCTGCGCGCGGTCCCGCGCGTCGTGCGCACCGACCGCGACGGGACGGTGCGCGTGACGGTCGCGGGCGGCCGCATGACGGTCAGGACCCACGCGTAGACTCGCCGCCGTGCCGACGTTCAAGGCCGCCTACCTCATCCACGGCGACGACCACGGCAGGGTCGCCGAGCGCCGTGCGCGGTTGCGGGGACTGGCCGAACAGGAGGGCGGGGTCAGCGGAGCGGAGGTGTTCGAGGGCGACGACGCGACGCCGGAGGCGGTCGCCGCGGCGCTGAGCGCGATGACCTTCGCGACCGGGCGGCGGTTCCTCATCGTCGACGGCGTCGAGCGCTGGCGCGACAAGGACGTCGAGAAGCACCTCGGGCCGGCCCTGGCGGCCATGCCGCCCGAGACCACGGTCGCGTTCTTCGCGCGCGAGGAGTCGCGCACGAAGGCGCCCGCGGCGCTGCACGCGGCCGTCAAGGCGGCCGGCGGCGACGTCAGCGCCGAGGGCGCCGTCAAGCCGTGGGAGCTGCCGAAGTGGGTGCGCACCCAGGCGCAGCGACTCGGCCTGGAGCTCGACGCGGCCGCGGCGCAGGCGCTCATCGCGCACGTCGGCGACCGCCAGCAGCGCCTGACGCGAGAGCTCGAGACGCTGGCGCTCGAGCTCGGCGCCGGAGCACGCGTCGGCGCAGACGCGATCGACGAGCGGGCCGCCGACTCGGCTGAGCGCAAGATCTGGTCGCTGGCGGACCTCCTCGTCGCACGGGACGCGCCCGGCGCCACGCGCTGCTACCTCGAGCTGCGCGCCCAGGGGGAGCGCCTGCCCGGCCTGCTCTTCTGGATGACGCAACGGGTGCGCCAGGCGCACGACGTCGTCTGTCGCCTGGAGGCCGGCGAGGCGCCCGCGGAGATCAAGCGCACGCTGCGCATGCCGTCCCGCGCCGCCGACCGCTTCATCGCCGACGCCCGCCGCGCCGACGCGGCGTCGCTGCGGGCGGCCATCGAGGCCCTCGCCGACCTCGAGGTCAGCTCGCGGGGCGGCACCGAGCTCGACGAGGACACCGCGGCGCTGCGGACGATCGAGCGCATCGCCGCCTGACCGCCCGGCCTGCGGCTTTCACCCGCGCGCGCAGCGCTCGCTCGGGTCCGGTGCCCCGAGTCGGAAGTTCGACGGCGTTCGGCGGCGCCGGGCCGCCCCTGCCGGCCCCCGGCACCCGGCACCCGCACACGTACCCCCAGTATGCGAGCGGGTGCCGGGAACCGGCAGGAACGACCCGGCATCCGCCGGCGATGCCCCCGAACTTACGACTCGCGACACTCGGGCGTAGCGAGGCGTGCGCGCGTACGTTCACGCGGCGACGGGTTGCCCGCGGGACGATCGCGGCGCGTCTCGGAAGGGCGGCGTTTCCGGCACGCGTCGCCGGTCGGGTCGGCTGAACCGGAACGTGCCGTCCCGCACGCGGCGGATGGTGAACCCGTCCTCGTGCACGAGGCGGTGGTGAAAGCGACAGAGCAACACGAGGTTGTCTTTGCGTGTTGCGCCCCCGTGGGCCCAGTGCTGGACGTGGTGGGCGTGGAGGTCGTGCCGGCGCTCGCATCCCGGAAAGCGGCAGCCGCGGTCTCGGCGCTCGAGCGCGGTCCGCAGGGCCGCTGGCACGACACGACGCTTGCGGCCGTAGTCGATCGAGCGGTCGTCCCCGTGGCGCGCGATGACCAAGTCAGCGTCGCAGGCGACGCGCCTGGCGGACTCCGAGGGGATCGCCGGGCCCTCTTCGAGCTCGCACGTCTCTCCGGCCCGCTCGGTGGCCACGGTCGCGGTACAGGCAAGCGCCTTCTCGTCGACGTGGACGACGACCTGGGTCCGTGGTGACCCGCTGTACGCGATCTCAGCCAGCGCGTCGGCCCGGCAGGCCCCCAGCGGCGGCGGCCGGTCGGGCAGTGGTCGCCCTGCTGCGCGCGCAGTGTCCTCGTGGGCGTCAAGGCCATCATCCTGATCGAGTGGCTCACGAGGCGCGCGGGTGTCACGCGGCCCGCGTGCGCCGTGGATTGCTGCCGCGGCGGTCTCGATCATCTCGATGAACGCCGCGCCGTCCTCGGCCGGCAGGCGACCGCGGATGGACAACGAACCGTCAAGCTCCCATGACCAATCGACAAAGCGCCGCGCGTGACTCGCATTGGCGACGTCCACGCCGGCCGAGGGCGCCGACCTCAGCGCCCGAACCACGCGCTCGACCTCGCCGGCAGTCGACGAGCGCGCCAGCGCGACCAGTCCGGCCTCGTCCTCGCTGGCGGGAGCGCGTGACAGCGCCCGCACCTTCGAATACGACAGTTCTCCGCTCGCCAGCCCCTCGCGGACCAGCGGGCGCTCTTCGAGCATCCGCGCCACGCGAACGTGGTCACGCGCGGTGCGCTGAGCGAGCCCGCAACGCCACGCCAGCCACTCGCCCGTGCCCCGAAAGCCCCACCGCCGCGCCCCGCCGCGCCGGTCGAACTCCGCCACCAGTGCCAGCCACCGCTCCAGCCGCCGGGCGAGATCGGCCGCAAGCGACGCGATGTCGGCCTCGAGGCGGTCGATCGAAAGCTCGACAGGATGCGCTTCTTCGTGCACGAACGCATGTTCGCACGCGAGGCGGCGCAAGCGCCGTAGTTGTCACACTTTTGTTGCAAAGACGGTTCCGCGGAACCGCCCGAGCATGACCAGGCGTCGGCGCTTACCAGCGGACCCGACCACGCTGCCGGGCAACCGCGGCGTCACCACACCGACGTATGCAAGTCCCAAGCCCGGAGCGCGCGCAGCGCCCGTCCGCCGCAGCGGGTGGAGTGCTCCGTATCGCGCAAAGATGGCATGAACTCGGGGCCTCCTCCGCTCGGCGCGAGACACTCGCGCGAATTGGCAACTGCCGGAGCTACAGAGGAGACCCCTCATGGCGATCGTAGCCGGGTTCGATGTGCATCGCGCGCAGATCACCTTCGACGCGCTTGACCGCGAGACGGGCGAGGTCAGCCGGGGGAGGATCGCCGCCGACCGTGACGCCGTGCGCCGGTGGGTCGGGCGTTTCCGGGGTCGAGAGGTGCACGTCGCGGTCGAGGCGTGCACGGGCTGGCTGTTCGTCTGCGACGCGCTGGTCGCCGCCGGCGCCGTGGCGCATCTCGCCGAGCCGGTGGAGACGCGCGCGCTGCGCGGCCGCAAGCGGCGGGCCAAGACCGATCGCGAGGACGCCCGCTGGCTGCGCGAGCTGCTCTGTGACGGCCGGCTGCCGGAGGCGTGGATTCCGCCCGAGCACGTGCGCCAGTGGCGCTCGCGGGCGCGGCTGCGCCACACGCTCATCGACGAGCGCACCCGGTGGCTGCAGCGCATCCAGGCCACCTTGTTTCACCACGGCGTGGCGGGGACGCCCGAGCGGCTGCGCACCAGCGACGGCCGGGCGTTCCTCGAGGCGCTGGCGCTGCCCGCCGACGCGCGCGAGCGGATCGAGATCGCGCTGGCGATGATCGACGCCATCGACGCACAGATCGCCCCGCTGGAGCGCGAGCTGCGCCAACTCGCCCGCCGCCAGACGGGCTGCCGCGCGTTGATGGCCCTCTACGGGATGGGCGAGCTGACCTCGCTCATGACGCTGTGCGAGCTCGGCGACGTCACCCGCCTGTCGGCCTCGCGCAAGGCGGTGCGGATGGCCGGCATCGACATCGGCGTGCATCGC
>DASXRF010000352.1:0-13281 GCA_036506755.1 Solirubrobacteraceae bacterium
GACGCGCCCGGAGAACCTCGACGACCTGACGGTGCAGGTCGCCATCGTGCGGCCGGGGCCGATCGTCGGCGGCGCGGTCAACCCTTACATCAAGCATCGCCAGCGCCTGCGCGAGGACCCGAGCTTCGAGGTCCCTTATCCGCATCCGTCGCTGGAGCCCGTCCTGCGCGAGACGCTCGGAACGATCATCTTCCAGGACCAGGTGCTCGAGGTCGCGCAGGCCTTCGCCGGCTTCTCGGCGGGGGAGGCCGAGGGCCTGCGCCGCGCGATGAGCCGGCGCCGCTCGGATGCGGCCATCCGCGCCTACCAGGAGCGCTTCATCTCGGGGGCCCTGGCGACGCATCCCGACGTCGGGCGTGCCACGGCCGAGGGCGTGTGGTCGATGGTCGCCGGCTTCTCGGGCTTCGGCTTCCCCAAGGCGCACGGCGCGGCGTTTGGCCTGCTCGCCTACCAGTCGACGTGGCTGCGCGTGCACTACGCGCCCGAGTTCCTGTGCGCGCTGCTCGACGAGCAGCCGATGGGCTTCTACCCGCCCGACGGCCTCGTCCACGAGGCGCAGCGCCGCGGCTTGGATGTCCTGCCCCCGGACGTGAACGCCAGCGCGGTGGGTTGCACGGTGACCGACGCCGGCGCGATCCGCCTCGGCCTCGGCTACGTCCTCGGCGTCCGCCGCGACGAGATCGAGGCGCTCGTCGCCGAGCGGGATCGCACCGGCCCCTTCCGCTCCATCGAGGACCTCGCGGCCCGCGCCGGCGCGGGCCGCGAGTCGCTCGAACAGCTCGCCTGGTCGGGCGCCTGCGACGCGCTCGTCTCCGCGCCGGCGGTGTCCGCGCCGGCGGCCGCCGGGGTCCTGCCCGCGCCGACCTCCGCGTCCGCGCCGCCCGCGCGCGCCCTCGCTCCGCCTGCGCCGGTCACGCCGACGTCCGCGCCGCCCGCGCGCGCCCTCGCTCCGCCGCCGCTCGCCGCCCGAGCCGATCGCCGGCTCGCGCTGGTCGAGCCGCCGCCGAGCGCGCCCGCGTCCGCCCGCCGGCCCGCTCCGCGGCGGGCCGCGCTGTGGCAGCTCGGGGTGGCGGCGCCGGGGGTGCACGCCGGCGAGCAGGGAACGCAGCTGGCGCTCGCGCTGCCGCTGCCGGCCGCGCCCGACCTGCGGGCGCTGTCGGACTGGGAGCGGCTCGTCGCCGACTACGCGACGACCGGCGTGGCCATCGAGCACCATCCGATGGAGCTGCTGCGCGCGAGCCTCGAACGCGGGGGAGTGGCCTCCAGCCGCGACCTCGAGGCGCTGCCCCACGGGCGGCGGGTGCGGGTCGGCGGGCTGGTCATGGCGCGCCAACGGCCCGCGACGGCCAACGGCGTCACGTTCCTGCTGCTCGAAGACGAGCTGGGGACGATCAACCTCATCGTCCCGCCCCCGGTCTACGCCCGGCACCGGCTGGCCGTGCGCGCCGAGCCGCTCGTCCTCGCGGAGGGCAAGCTGGAGCGCTTCGCCTCGGCGGGCGGGGCGATCAACATCCTCGTGGACGCGTTGCGGGCGCTGGAGTCGCCCGACCGGCCGCTCGCGCCCGTGGCCGAGCTCCCGGGCGCGGCGTCCGGGCGCGTGCCCGACCAGGCGAGCGAGCCCACGCCGCTCGACGTCATCCAGGAGCGCAAGGCGCGGCCGGGCCGAGCCCGCCGCGAGGAGCAGGAGCTGGTCGCGGCGGCCGCGGGAGCGGGCGACTTCCGGGCCGTGGCTCCGCCGGTCATGTCGTTCACGCAAGGGCGCCGGCGATGACGTCGGGCGGACGGCACGGCGGGCGCGGGCCCCGATCGCCGCCTCGGGCGGTAGGGTCCCGCCGCGATGTTCATCTGGGTGATCCTTGCCTTCTGGATCGTGATCGGTCTCGGCGTCTTCTTCGTCGCCTTCCGCGGCGGGCGGGCCCGCAGCGGCGCGCGCGGCGCGGCGGGCGGCGACACCCGCGCCTCAAGGCGCTCGGTGGCGATCGGATCGGTGATCGTCTGGGCGGTCTTCGGGCTCGGCCTCCCGGCGCTCGTGCTGGCCACCAACGGCGGCGACCACAAGAGCAAGCAGGCGCCCGGCGGCGTGGATCTCAGCTCCGCCGAGGTCAACGGACGCACGCTGTTCGCCAGGTACTGCGCCACCTGCCACACGCTGCGCGCGGTCAACGCCGTGGGTCGCGTCGGGCCCAACCTCGACCAGCTGCGCCCGCCCAAGGAGCTGGTCGTCAACGCGATCGAGACCGGCCGCGCCCGGGGCAACGGCCAGATGCCGGCGGACCTCGTCGCGGGGCAGGACGCGAAGGACGTCGCGGCCTTCGTCGCCGCCGTCGCCGGGCGCTGAGCCTCGCGGGCGGGTGTCGTGGCGGCCGGCGTCGCGCCGCGCCGCGCGCGTGCCTGGGGCGCTCGCACAGAATCCGTCCGGAGCGAGCGGGAAGCTGCGGGTTGACAGAACAACGCTTCGGCTTGCAGGAGTTTTGCCCGCTGCTACGATGCGCGCCGTTCAAACCGCTGAGTCTTCGGCCGAACCGCCCTCGGCCGGGGAGCGGGGGACCCAGGTCCTGGGGCGAATCGCCGCGAGGCGTAGCGCGTGCTCTTTCAGCGCGAGCCCGACAGCTAACCCCGTAAGCCGCAGAAAGAGAAGGAATGCCGGAGGCGCACGCCCGCGCGTGGTGGGAAGACGTCGAGCATCTCCGTGAGGCCGCGGAGCGGCGCATCGCGGAGCGCGAGCGCGCGCAGCGCGAGGGCCGCTTCCGCGCCCGCACCGAGCGCTCGGGGACGATGGGGGCCGGGTCGCCCCCGGTCGTGGCCGGATCGCAGCCGCACGCGGTCGTCGCGCGGCCGGTGTCCTCGCCGGCGACCTCGAGCCCAGCCACCGCGAGCGCCGCGGCGGCGGCCACCGCGACGGCCACGGCCCTCGCACTCGACCTCGCGCCCGCCGAGCCCGACCTGGATCGGACGCTCGAGATGGACCGCCGCCGGCGGACCGGCCGCTTCGACCGCACCGAGCCCGACCGCCCCAGCCGCCGCGAGGAGCTCAGCCGCCTCGCGCGCGAGCAGGCACAAGCCGCCGCCGCGCCGCGCCCCCGCGGCGAGCGCGGCGAGTCCGGCGCTGCGCGCGAGCCCCGCCGGATGGCTGCGACGACCAGCCGATCGGCGCGAAGCGGCGCGGCAACGACCACCCGGCGCACGATCGAGATCCGTGGCCAGGTGGCGCACCGCCCGGCGATCGCCGCGGTGCCCGACCCGATCGACGCCCCGCTCGGGCGTCGCCGGACGCGCCCCGGCCCGACGGTGGCCGAGCGCTTCGCCGCGCGGCCCGACCGCGTCGCCCAGTGGGCGTTCCTGCTCGGGCTGTTCCTCATCGTCGTCGCCGCCATCTCGGCCCACTAGCGCCGGACCGGCGTAGGCGGGGCGGCGGCGACGCGGCCCCGGCTCCGGCCCGCTCCCGCGCCGCGCCTCGGGCCGGCGATGACGGGCGCCCGACGAGTGACCGGCGCACGCCCCGCCTGCGTATCACCCACCACACCACGGCCCCCCGACGCGGTCCGTCGAAGCGCTTGCCGGGCCTTGCCCTCGCCCGTACACTTACGTCGAGTAAGCGGACCGAGCATCGGTAAGCGGCTCGCACGCCGCCCGGGCCCGCCGTCGCACCTCCCCCCGCAGAGCAAGGGCTTTCGCCATGAAGACAGCCATCAGCAGGTTCCTCATCCACGACGAGCTCACCGCGCCCGAGGGTTCCATCCCGGTCCTGCGCGGCGCGCTGGCCACCGGCGGCCAGCTGCCGAACTTCCTCGGCGCGCTGGCCGGCTCGCCGGCCGCCCTGCGCGCCTACGCGCGCTTCCGTAGCGAGCTGCGCCACGGCAAGCTGCCGCTCGCGACGCTCGAGCGGATCGCGCTGGCGGTCGCCGCCCACCGCGGATCCCAGCCCGGCCTAGCGCTGCACGCGCGCACCGCCCGCAACGCCGGCCTGACGATCGACGAGGTCGCCCGCGCCCGCGCGTTCGACTCCGCCGACGAGCGCGAGGCGGCGCTGCTGCGCTTCCTCGAGCCGCTCGTCAAGGCCGGCGACCAGCGCCAGCACCTCTTCGAGGAGGCGCGCGAGGCCGGCTGGAGCGACGAGCAGCTGCTCGAGGCGATCGCCTACGTCGCGCTCGAGGTCTTCACCGCCATGGTCAACGTCGCCGGCGATGTGCCGGTGGACGGCTCCGTCGAGGAGGCGCGCCAGCTGCGTGCGGCGTAGGCTCGGTGGTCCGGATGCCCCGCGTGGAGGAGAGCGAGGAGCGATTCGGGGCGGCGGACCTTCCGCCGCTCTGTTGCTGTCCGCAGCTGCACGAGGCGGTCGAGCTCGTCGGGCGGCGCTGGACCGGCGCGATCCTCGAGGTCCTGCGCCAGGCGCCGCGGCCGCTGCGCTTCAGCGAGATCGCCCAGGCGGTCCCCGACCTCTCGGATCGCCTGTGCTCGGAGCGCATGAAGGAGCTCGAGCACCGCGGCCTCGTCGAGCGCCGGGTGGACGCCGGGCCACCCGTCCGCGTCACCTACGCGCTGACCCCGATGGGCGAGGCGCTCGGGCCGGCGCTGAGCGAGCTCAAGACGTGGGCGCAGCAGTGGCTCGCTGGACCGGGCGTCCAGGTCAATCGGACAGGCCCCCGCCCGGCGATCGACTAGCCTGCGCACCCGCCATGGCCGCCACCGCCGACCGCCCGCGCTCCGCCGAAGACGTCCAGGCGCTCGTGGAGGAGCGCGACATCCGCTTCGTGCGCCTCTGGTTCACGGACATCCTCGGGCAGCTGAAATCGTTCTCGATCGGCCGCGACCACCTGCCCCAGGCCCTCGCCCACGGCATGGGCTTCGACGGCTCCTCGATCACCGGCTTCAACGCCATCGAGGAGTCCGACATGGTCGCGATGCCCGATCCGGCGACGTTCGCCAGCCTGCCCTGGCGCCCCGAGGAGCAGGGCGTCGCGCGCATGTTCTGCGACGTGCTGACGCCGGAGCGCACGCCCTACGAGGGCGACCCGCGTCACGTGCTGCGCCGCGCGCTCGAGCGCATGCGCGCGCTGGGCTTCGACACCTTCCACGTCGGCGCCGAGCCCGAGTACTTCCTGTTCAAGGACCGCCACACGCCGCAGCCGCTCGACGAGGGCGGCTACTTCGACCTGACGACGCTCGACGCCGGCTCCGACCAGCGCCGCGAGACCGTCCTGGCGCTCGAGCAGCTCGGCATCGGCGTGCAGCTGTCGCACCACGAGGGCGGCCCGAGCCAGCACGAGGTCGACCTCGGCTACGCCGATGCTCTCAAGATGGCCGACGACTGCGTGACGTACCGCATCACGGTCAAGGAGATCGCGATGAAGTACGGCTGGCACGCGACGTTCATGCCCAAGCCGCTCATGGGCCACAACGGCTCGGGCATGCACACCCACCTCTCGCTCACCCGCGGCGGCGGCAACGCGTTCTTCGACGCGGGGGACGCCTACAGCCTCTCGGAGACGGGCAAGGCGTTCATCGCCGGCCAGCTCAAGCACGCCCGCGAGATCACGTCGATCTTCGCCCAGTGGGTGAACTCCTACAAGCGGCTCGTCCCCGGCTTCGAGGCACCGGTCTACGTGGCGTGGAGCCGGCGCAACCGCTCGGCGCTCGTCCGCGTGCCGCCGGTGCTCCCCGGCCAGGAGGAGTCGACGCGGATGGAGCTGCGCTGCCCGGACCCGGCGTGCAACCCGTACCTGACCTTCGCCGCGCTGCTGCAGGCCGGGCTCGAGGGCATCGAGAAGAGCTACGAGCTGCCCGAGCCGATGGAGAAGAACCTCTACCACCTGGCGCCCGACGACCGTCGCCGGCTGGGCATCGAGCAGCTGCCCGAGACGCTCGGCGAGGCGATCGAGATCACCGCGGAGTCCGAGCTCGTCCTGCGCACACTCGGCGAGCACATGTTCAACCGCTACGTCGAGATCAAGCGCCAGGAGTGGGAGGACTACCGCGTCCAGGTCACGCCCTGGGAGCTCGAGCGGTACCTGCCGGTCCTCTGAACGCGCAAGTTCGGCGTTGACACGACGTTCACAGCAGCGTGCGCCGCGCGCTGCTGCTGACCGCCGTCCTCGCCCTCATCCCCGCCAACGCGCGCGCCGCCGACCCGGGCCGCTGGCACCAGGTCAACCAGACGACGCTGCCGCTCTACTACTACCAGGGGATCACCGCCGACCCGGCGCGCAACCTGTACTTCGACGGCATCTGGTTCGGCCTGTACCGCACGGACAGCGCGTTCGCCGAGACAGGCCGCAACGACGACGCCATCCCGCCCGACGTCCACGCCCGCGAGCACTACGACCACATCGGCGACCTCACCTACGACGGCGCCGAGGGCGGGCGGCTCCTGCTGCCGCTCGAGTGCTACTACCCGGTGCCCGGCACGGACGGCAACCCGTGCAAGCAGGGCGCGATCGGCGTCGCCGACCCGGTCACGCTGGACTGGCGCTACTACGTCCACCTCGACCCGGCGGAGATCCCCAAGGCGATGTGGGCCGAGGTCTCCCCGAACGGCAAGCTCATCTGGACGTCGAGCGGTGACGATCTGCTCGCCTACCGCACCCGCGACGTCTCGCCTGCGAACGCCGCGCCCGACCACGCGCCGATCCGCGCCGTCCGCCGCCTCGCCAACGCCGTGCCGCCCAGCGGCATCACCGGCGCCGCCTTCGTCGGCCAGCGCCTGTTCGTCGCCGGCCAGGACGGTGATCTCTTCCAGGTCTGGTCGATCGACCTCGAGACCGGCGCGCGCCGGCTCGAGATCGAGCGCACGATCGTCGGAGAGTCCGAGGGCCTGGCGAGCGCCGACGTCGCCGGCGGCATGCTGCACTGGCTGATCCAGCCCTACAACGAGCACGCCCTGCCGACCTACGGGCCGGCGAACGCGACGCTGCTGAGCTTCGCGCCCGGCGCGTAAGCGAGCTCAGTCGAGCAGCGCGGCGAGCTCGGCGGGCTCGGCCACGGGGCGCTGGCAGGCGAAGCGCTCGCAGACGTAGGCCGCCGCGCGCCCGTCGAGCGGCGTGCGGCCGGCGAGCAGCGGCACGCGCTCGTCGGGACCCGGCCCCCCGGCGAGCACGAGCCGCGGGCGCAACCGCGAGCGCACGACCCGCGCGAGCGGCCCCAGGTCGGCGCCGACGAGCGCGACCTCCCGAGGCTGTCCGGACACCCAGTCCAGTGCCTGCAGGAGGTGGCCGAAGGCGGTCGGGTGCTTGGGCGCGACCTCGTGCAGCAGCCGCAGCACGCCCAGCGCTCGCTCCTCGTAGGCGCCCTCGCCGGTCAGCGCCGCCAGGCGCAACAGGCCCAGCGCCGCGCTGGAGTTGCCGGCCGGAATCGGAGTGTCCTCGAGGTCCTTGCGCCGCGCGACGAGCGCCTCGTGGTCGGCCGACGTCGAGTAAAAGCCACCCCGCTCGTCGTCGGCGAAGCGCTCGATCATCGTGTCGGCGAGCGCGCGTGCCTCCTCGAACCAGCGCGCCTGGAAGGTCGCCTCGTAGAGCGTCAGCAGCGCCTCGAGCAGGAACGCGTGGTCCTCGAGGTAGGCGTTGAGCTTGGCGCGCTCGCCGTCAGACGTGCGCAGCAGGCGCCCTCCGGCATCGCGGTGCACGCGCAGCAGCGCGCTGGCCGACGCGCGCGCGGCGTTGACGTAGTCCTCGCGCTCCAGCACCGCACCCGCCTCGGCGAGCGCGCGGATCATCAGCGCGTTCCACGACGTCAGCCGCTTGTCGTCGAGGCCGGGCCGCACGCGCTGCGCGCGCACCTCGAGCAGGCGCGCGCGGATGCGGTCGCGCGTCTCGCGATCGGGCGCCGGGCCGCGGCCCTCGAGCACGTTGGCGCCCTCGAAGTTGCCCGCGTCGGTCGCGCCGAACCAGTCGATCGCCGCGTCGGCATCGGGACCGAGCGCCGCGATCAGCTCCTGCACGGTCCAGACGTAGAACTTGCCCTCGACGCCCTCCGAGTCGGCGTCGAGCGCGCTGGCGAACAACCCCTCGGGGCCGCGCATCTCGCGCAGGGCCCAGTCGAGCGTGCGCTCGCAGGTCTCGCGCAGACCCTCGTCGCCCGCCACCTGCCAGGCGTGCAGGTAGGCCCGCGCGAGCAACGCGTTGTCGTAGAGCATCTTCTCGAAGTGGGGAACCGTCCACGTGCGGTCGACGGCGTAGCGGGCGAAGCCGCCGCCCACCTGGTCGTGGATTCCGCCGGCGGCCATGTGGCGCAGCGTCCCGAGCGCCATCTCGGTCTCGCCGCGCGCCAGCAGGAAGTCGACCACCGACGACGGCGGGAACTTCGGCGCGCCGCCGAAGCCGCCCCACTCGGCGTCGTAGGCGTCGCGCAGCGCCGCCACCGCCGCGTCGAGCGCGGCCGCCTCGAAGGGCGCCTCGGACGGGCGCAGCGTCGCCGCGCCCTGCAGCCTCGCCGCCACCTGCTCGCTGCCGGCGCGGATCCGGTCGCGCTCGCGCTCCCACGCGTCGGCCACCGCGCCGAGCACCTGCCTCCAGCTCGGCAGCCCGTACCGCTGCTCCGGCGGGAAGTACGTGCCGCCGTAGAACGGCACCTGCTCGGGCGTGCAGAAGACGTTCAGCGGCCAGCCGCCCTGGCCGGTCATCGCCTGGACGGCCTCCATGTAGAGCGCGTCGACGTCCGGGCGCTCCTCGCGGTCGACCTTGATGCAGACGAAGTTGTCGTTCATCGCCCGTGCGGTCGCCGGGTCCTCGAAGGACTCGTGCTCCATGACGTGGCACCAGTGGCAGGCGCTGTACCCGATCGAGACGAGCAGCGGGCGGTCGAGCTCGCGCGCGCGGCGCAGCGCCTCCTCGCCCCACGGCAGCCAGTCGACGGGGTTCTCCGCGTGCTGGCGCAGGTAGGGCGACGTCTCCTGGGCAAGGGCGTTCGACACGCCGGTCACACGCTACCGTTGCGCCGATGTCGCACCACCGCCACGTGGTCACCGCGCTCGACGCGCCCGCGGCCATCGGCCCCTACAGCCACGCCGTGCGCGTGGGGAAGCTGCTGTTCTGCTCCGGCCAGATCCCGCTCGACCCCCAGACCGGCGAGCTGGTCGGCGGCACCCCGGGCGACCAGGCGCGCCAGTGCCTCGAGAACCTGGGCCACGTGTGCGCGGCGGCGGGCGCGAGCCTGAGCGACGCGGCGCGCATCACGGTGTACCTGACCAACATGGCCGCCTTCGCTGAGGTCAACGACGTCTACGAGACCTTCTTCGGCGCCGAGCCGCCGGCGCGCGTGGCGATCGGCGTCGCCGCCCTGCCGCGCAACGCGCAGGTCGAGGTCGACGCCGTCGTGGCCCTCCCGGATTAACGTCTTGGCCGCGACCGCGCATCCGTCCGCCGCCGACGTCGAGCGGGCGCGCAGCGCGGTCGGCGACGTCGTCCGCCACACGCCGGTCCTGCCCTCGGCGACGCTCACCGAACGCTGCGGCGCGCCGGTGGAGCTCAAGGCCGAGAGCCTGCAGCGCACCGGCTCGTTCAAGATCCGCGGCGCCCTGGCCAAGCTGCATGCGCTCGGCGACGACTGCGCTCCCGGCGTGGTGACCGGCAGCGCGGGCAACCACGCCCAGGCGCTGGCGGCCGCCGCGCGGACGCGCGGCGTGCCGTGCGAGGTCTTCATGCCCGTCAACGCGCCGATCGCCAAGATCGAGGGCGCGACGGCGCTGGGCGCACAGGTTCGGCTGGTCGGCGAGAGCGTCGACGAGTGCGTCGCCGCCGCGCGCGAGCGCGCCGCGCAGTCCGGCATGGGCTTCGTGCATCCCTTCGACGACCCCGACGTCGTCGCCGGCCAGGGCACGCTCGGTCTCGAGCTGCTCGAGGACGTCCCGGAGATGGGCCGGATCGTGGTCCCGGTCGGCGGCGGCGGGCTGGCCGCCGGGATCGCGATCGCGGTCAAGTCGGCGCGGCCGGAGGTCTCGGTCGTCGGGGTCGAGGTCGAGGTCCTCGCCGCGTGCGCGGCCTCGCTGCGCGCCGGCGGTCCGGTCACGCTCGAGCCGGCGCTCTCGATCGCCGACGGCATCGCCGTCAAGCGACCCGGCGACCTGACGCTGGCCCTGCTGCGCGACTGGGTCGACGACATCGTGACCGTCGCCGAGGACGACGTCGCCGAGGCGATGGTGCTGCTCATGGAGAAGGCCAAGCTCGTCGTCGAGGGGGCCGGTGCGGTCGGCGTCGCGGCGCTGCTCGGCGGGCAGGTGGCGCCGGCGGAGCGGGGCACGACGGTCGTCGTGCTCTCCGGCGGGAACGTCGACGCCGGGCTGCTGGCCAGCGTCGCCCGCCGCCACGAGACCGAGGCCGGTCGCCGCCTGGCGCTGCTCACCCGCGTCTCGGACCGCCCGGGCTCGCTCGCCCGGCTGCTGACGCTGATCGGCGAGACCGGCGCCAACCTCGTCGAGGTCGAGCACGTCCGCGAGGGCCTCGACCTGCACGTGCGCGAGACCGCGGTCCAGCTGGTCCTCGAGACGCGCGGGCGCGAGCACGCGCAGGCAGTGCGCGACGCGCTCGCCGCCGGCGGCTACGAGGCGCACGATCTCCGCTAAAGCGCGAGCATTCGTGCCGTGATCATCGACTGTGCCCACTACCGCCAGGGCCGCCGCCAGCACGAGGCGCCGATGACCGTCGACGAGGCGGCGGCGACGTGCACGCGCGAGGACGCGGGCTTCGTCTGGCTCGGCATGTTCGAGCCGACCCGCGACGAGCTCGGTGAGGTCCAGCAGAGCTTCGGCCTCCACGACCTCGCTGTCGAGGACGCCCAGAGCTACCACCTGCGCCCCAAGCTCGAGCAGTACGACGGCGAGATCCTGTTCCTCGTCCTGCGCACGGCCCGCTACGACGACGAAGGCGAGGAGGTCGAGTTCGGGGAGATCAGCCTCTTCCTCGGGCCGCGCTTCGTCATCTCGGTGCGTCAGGGCGTGGGCAGCGACCTCCATGCCGCGCGCCTGCGCCTCGAACAGCGGCCCGAGCTGCTGGGCGAGGGGACGATCGCGGTGCTGTGGGCCGTGCTCGACCAGGTCATCGACGACTACGTGCCCGTCGTCGAGGGGCTCGAGCGCGACATCGAGGAGGTCGAGGCGACGGTCTTCTCGGGCACCGTGGCGCCGACCGAGCGCGTCTACTTCCTGCGCCGCGAGGTGACCGACTTCTACCGCGCCGTCCACCCGCTGCTCGGCCCGCTCGACGTGCTCGAGCGCGGCGGCTACGGCGTCGAGACGACCGAGCTGCGCCAGTTCTTCCGCGACGTCAACGACCACCTCAAGCTCGTCAACGAGGAGGTCGCCGCGCAGCGCGACCTACTGACCACGGTCCTGCAGGCCAACATGGCGGTGATCTCGGTCGAGCAGAACGACGTCGTGCGCAAGATCTCGGGCTGGGCGGCGATCCTCGCCGTGCCGACGTTCGTCGCGTCGGTCTACGGGATGAACTTCCGCGACATGCCCGAGCTGGCGTGGGGGGCCGGCTACCCCTTGGCGATCGTCCTCATGGTCGCGATCGGCGTCGCGCTCTACGCGTACTTCAAGCGGGTCCGCTGGCTCTGACGCCTCCCCGCTGAACGCGCCGGATTGCAGAGTTTCCCGCGGCCACGGGGCTGCGGAGCAAGGCCCTGAAAAGACCGCGCCCAACGTTCCAACGACCCGCTCGGATCGCGCGTTGTCAACGCGTTGGCAACGGGTCAGGGGGGCATGGCGCCAGGAGGAGAGGCAGCGCCGCGGGTGCGCGTCCGGGGCAAGCTGCTCGTGGCCGGCGAGGCCGAGGTCACCGTGCGCGGGGTCACGTACGGGACGTTCCGGCGCCGGGCCGACGGCACGGCGCTGCCCCCGCGCGAGCGCGTGGAGCGCGACCTCGCCGCGATGGCCGCCGCCGGCGTCACCGCCGTGCGGACCTACGAGCCGCCGCCCGCATGGTTCCTCGACGACGCGCTGGCCCACGGGCTGCGCGTCATGGTCGGGCTGCCCTGGGAGCAGCACGTCGCGTTTCTCGGCGATCGCGCGACCGCCCGGTCGATCCGGCGCCGCGTCGCCGACGGCGTGCGCGCGTGCGCCGGGCACCCGGCGGTCCTGTGCTACGCCGTAGGCAACGAGGTCCCGGCCCCGATCGTGCGCTGGCACGGGCATCGCGCCGTCGAGGCCTTCATCGAGCGGCTGGCGGCGGTCGCCAAGGACGAGGACCCCGCCGGGCTGGTCACCTACGTCAACTTCCCGACGACCGAGTACCTGCGGCTCCCGTTCCTCGACCTCGTCTGCTTCAACGTCTACCTCGCGGCCGCGCGCGACCTGGAGTCCTACCTCGCCCGGCTGCACACGATCGCGGGCGACCGGCCGCTGCTCATGGCCGAGCTCGGGCTCGACAGCCGCCGCCACGGGGCGCTCGAGCAGGCGCGCTCGCTCGAGCGCCAGCTCGACGTGACCTTCGCCGCCGGGTGTGCCGGCGCGTTCGTCTTCGCCTGGACCGACGAGTGGCACCGCGGCGGCTTCGACGTCGAGGACTGGGACTTCGGGCTCGTGACGCGCGACCGGCGGCCGAAGCCCGCGCTCGCGGCGGTGACGCGGGCGTTCCGGCGGGCCGCGGACGCCGAAGCCGACGCGGCGTGGCCGCGGATCTCCGTCGTGGTCTGCACCCACAACGGCGAGCGCTGGCTTCCCGGCTGCTTCGACGCGCTCGAGCGCGTCCGGTACCCCGACTGGGAGGTGATCGTCGTCAACGACGGCTCGCGCGACCGCACCGACGAGCTGGTCCGCGAGCGCGGCTGGCGCCTCGTCCGCAGCGTGGACAACATCGGCCTGTCCGCCGCCCGGAACCTCGGCTGGCAGGCGGCGACCGGAGAGATCGTCGCCTACCTCGACGACGACGCGCGCCCAGAGCCCAGGTGGCTGCGCAACCTCGCCCGGGCCTTCCTGCGGCGGCCGTTCGCGGCCGTCGGCGGACCGAACCTCCCTCCGCCCGATGACGGCTTCGTCGCCTCCTGCGTGGCGCACGCGCCGGGCGGACCGGCGCACGTGCTGCTCAGCGACGACGTCGCCGAGCACGTGCCCGGCTGCAACATGGCCATCCGCCGTGACGGCCTGGAGGCGATCGGCGGGTTCGACCCGTGCTTCCGCATCGCCGGCGACGACGTCGACGTCTGCTGGCGGCTGCAGGCCGAGGGGCTGACCGTCGGCTTCAGCCCGGCGGCCGTGGTCTGGCACCACCGGCGCAACTCGGTCCGCGCCTACCTGCGCCAGCAGTTCCACTACGGCCGCGCCGAGGGGCTGCTCGAGCGCAAGTGGCCCGA
>DASXRF010000353.1:0-5886 GCA_036506755.1 Solirubrobacteraceae bacterium
CGCCCTCGTCGTCGGTCGTCAGGTCGTTGAAGCCGGCCACGCCCTCGGGCGCCGGGAACACCGTCCGCTCGTCGTGCGACAGGTCGCGGCCGGTGACGACCAAGCCGCCCTGCGCGTGCGGGACCAGGCCGCCGATGCCGCGGCGGCGCGCGAGCACCGTCTCGACGCGCCCGTCGCGCCACCGGTGCACGCCGCCGCCGACGGCGTCGGAGAACAGCACGCCGCCCTCGCCGTCGGGGCGCGGCCCCTCGACCAGCGCGAAGCCCTCGGCGAGCGTGACGAAGTCGGGCACCTACAGGGCTGCGGCGGGCGCGCTCAGATGCTCGTAGAGCGGGTACCGCTCGGCGATCGCCCCCGCCCGCTCGGCGAGCTCGGCACGGCGATCGTCGAAGCCCGGCTGCAGTGTCGCGGCGATGATCCGGCCCACCTCGATGAAGTCGTCGGCCTGCAGCCCGCGGGTGGCGAGCGCCGGCGTGCCGATCCGCAGGCCGCTGCTCACCGCCGGCGGGCGCGGGTCGAAGGGGACGGCGTTGCGGTTCACGGTGATCCCGATGTCGTGCAGGCGGTCCTCGGCCTGCTTGCCGTCGAGCTCGGACTCGCGCAGGTCGGCGAGGACGAGGTGCACGTCGGTGCCGCCCGTCAGCACGTTGACGCCGTGCCCGGCGTTCAGCATCTCGTCGGCCACCGCCTTGGCGCCCTCGACCGTGCGCCGCTGGCGCTCGGCGAAGACCTCGCTGGCCGCGATCTTGAACGCGACGGCCTTGCCGGCGATCACGTGCATCAGCGGCCCACCCTGCTGGCCGGGGAAGACCGCCGAGTTGACCTTCTTGGCCAGCTCCTCGGTGGACAGGATGAAGCCGCTTCGCGGGCCGCCGAGCGTCTTGTGGACGGTCGAGGTCACGACGTGCGCGTGCGGCACCGGGTTGGGATGCAGCCCCGCGGCGACCAGGCCGGCGAAGTGGGCCATGTCGACCATGAGCAGCGCGCCTACCTCGTCGGCGATCGCGCGGAAGCGCTCGAAGTCCAGGAAGCGCGGGTAGGCCGACCAGCCGGCGATGATCAGCTTGGGCCGCGTCTCCTTGGCCTTGCGCTCCACCTCGTCCATGTCGATCCGTGACGTCTCACGGTCGACCTCGTAGGCGACGACGGCGTAGAGCTTGCCGGAGACGTTGATCTTCATGCCGTGCGTCAGGTGACCCCCGTGCGGGAGCGCCAGGCCCATGATCGTGTCGCCCGGGTCCAGCAGGGCGTGGTAGACGGCGGCGTTGGCCTGGGCGCCGGCGTGCGGCTGGACGTTGGCGTGCTCGGCCCCGAAGAGCGCCTTGGCGCGATCGATGGCCAGCTGCTCGGCGATGTCGACGAACTCGCAGCCGCCGTAGTAGCGCTTGCCCGGGTAGCCCTCGGCGTACTTGTTGGTCAGCACGCTCCCGGCGCACTCGAGGACCGACTGCGGGACGAAGTTCTCCGACGCGATCATCTCGAGCGTGCGCTGCTGGCGGTCGAGCTCGCGCCGCAGCACGTCCGCGATCTCCGGATCGACCTCGGCCAGGGGCTTGTTGAAGTAGTCGGGGCTCAGGTCGGTGCTCATGGGCGGGCCTCCTCGCGGGAGTCGATGGGGATGCCCAGGCGTGCGGCGGTCTCTGCGGTCGCCGCTCCCCGGTGGTGAGCTCCACCTCCAAACGCCAGTCGCGGCGGCGTGCGAAGCGTACCGGGACCCTACAATCGCGCGCCGATGAGCCAGCTGCGGGCGCTCGAGGCCGAGTCCATCCACGTCATGCGCGAGGCCGCGGCCGAATGCGAGCGGCCGGTGCTGCTCTTCAGCGGCGGCAAGGACTCGATCGTGCTGGTGCACCTCGCCCTCAAGGCCTTCCGCCCCGCGCCGCTGCCGTTCCCCCTGCTGCACGTCGACACGGGGCACAACTTCCCGGAGGTCATCGAGTTCCGCGATCGCCTGGTGCGGCGCCTGGGAGAGCGGCTCATCGTCGCCTCGGTCCAGGAGTCGATCGAGCGCGGTCGCGTCACCGAGGAGAGCGGACCCCGGGCCTCGCGCAACCGGCTGCAGACCGTCACCCTGCTGGACGCGATCGCCGAGCACGGCTTCGACGCGGTCTTCGGCGGGGCGCGGCGTGACGAGGAGCGCTCGCGAGCCAAGGAGCGCGTCTTCAGCGTCCGCGACGAGTTCGGCGCCTGGGATCCGCGCGGCCAGCGTCCCGAGGTCTGGGGCCTCTACAACGCGCGGCTGCGGCGCGGCGAGCACCTGCGCGTCTTCCCGCTGTCGGACTGGACCGAGCTCGACGTGTGGGCCTACATCCTGCAGGAGCGCCTGGAGGTGCCGTCGATCTACCTCGCGCACGAGCGCTCGGTGTTCCGCCGCGACGGGATGCTCTACGCGGCCAGCGAGTTCGTGGAGCGGCTGCCCGAGGAGGAGGGGTTCACCGCGATGGTGCGCTACCGGACGGTCGGCGACCTCACCTGCACCGGGGCCGTCGAGTCGTCCGCCGCCACCCTCGAGGACGTCGTCGCCGAGATCGCGACGAGCACCATCACCGAGCGCGGCGAGACCCGCGCGGACGACCGCACGTCCGAGGCGGCGATGGAGGACCGCAAGACCGCCGGCTACTTCTGAGTGGCCCGCGCCAGCGCCTCGCGCACCGGGCCGACCTGCGCCTCGAGGTCCGGGCCGATCCCGACGATCCGGACGTCGGGGCGCGCGGGCGCCTCGTAGAAGTCCGAGATGCCGGTGAACCCCTCGAGCTCGCCGCGCCGCGCCTTGGCGTACAGGCCCTTGGGGTCGCGCCGCTCGCACTCCTCCAGCGGCGTGTCGAGGAAGACCTCGATGAACGGGATCCCCATCGCTTCGTGCACGCGCCGCGCCGCCTCGCGGTCGGCCGCGTACGGGCTGACCAGGCTGACGATCGCGACTGCGCCGGCGTCGGCCATCAGCGCGGCCACGTGCGCCGTGCGGCGCACGTTCTCGCTGCGGCTCTGCGGGTCGAAGCCGAGGTCGCCGTTGAGGCCGTGGCGCAGGTTGTCGCCGTCGAGCCGGTAGGCGAGCCGGCCCTCGACGATCAGCCGGCGCTCGAGCTCTCCGGCAAGCGTCGACTTCCCCGACGACGGCAGTCCGGTCAGCCACAGCGTCGCCCCCTGCTGTCGCAGATGGCGCCAGCGGTCGTCCCGAGACAGGTGGGGCGGATGCCAGACGACGTTCTCGCTGCGCTGGGTGCCCGGGTGCTCCTGGGTCGCGTCGGCGGCGACGGCCACGACCATCCCGGCGGCCCAGGTCTCGTTCGACGTCTCGTCGATGACGATGAAGCTGCCCGTCGCGCGGTTGCGGCGGAACGGGTCGACGGCGAGCGGCGCGCTGAGCCGCAGCCGGACGCGCCCCACGTCGTTGAGCGCGAGCCGATCGGCCGACTCGTCGCGGTGCATCGTGTTGACGTCCACGCGGTAGACGACCTCGCCGACCAGGGCCCGCACGGTGCGCGTGGTGTGCTTGACCAGCACCCTCGCCCCCGCCGCCAGCGGGGTCGGCGACATCCAGCACACCATGGCGTCCAGCTCGCGCGCGACGACGGGCCGGTTGCCGGCCCGGCAGATCATGTCGCCGCGCGACACGTCCAGGTCGTCGGCCAGGCGCAGCGTCACCGACAGCGGCGGCGTCGCCTCGGCGAGCGGCCCGTCATAGGTGTCGATGCTCGCGACGCGCGTGTGCCGGCCGCCGGGCAGGACGACCACCTCGTCGTCCGGACGCAGGACCCCGCTGGCGAGTTGTCCGGCATAGCCGCGGTAGTCCGAGCGCGGGTCGCGGACGATCCACTGGACGGGGAAGCGGGCATCGAGCACGTTGTCGTCCGCCGCGATGTGCACGTGCTCGAGGTAGTAGAGCAGCGGGGGCCCCTGGTACCACGGCATGTTCGGCGACAGCGCCACCACGTTGTCGCCCAGCAACGCGCTCACCGGAATGAAGGTGACGTCGGTGACGTCGATGCGGCCCGCGAACGCCTCGAAGTCGTCCACGATCGCGTCGAAGACGTCCTGCGACCAGCCGACCAGGTCCATCTTGTTGACCGCGACGACCAGGTGCGGCACCTGCAGCAGCGACGTGATGAACGCGTGCCGGCGGGTCTGCTCGAGCACGCCCTTGCGCGCGTCGACGAGGACCAGCGAGAGGTTGGCGCGCGACGCGCCGGTGACCATGTTGCGCGTGTACTGCTCGTGCCCGGGCGTGTCGGCGAGGACGAACCGGCGCCGCGGCGTGGCGAAGTACCTGTAGGCGACGTCGATCGTGATCCCCTGCTCGCGCTCGGCGCGCAGCCCGTCGGTGAGCAGCGACAGGTCGAGCGCGCCGTTGCCCGCCCGGCGCTCGGACACCGCGGCGACGTGCTCGAGCTGGTCGCGCATGATCGCGCGGCTGTCGTAGAGGAGGCGGCCGATGAGCGTCGACTTGCCGTCGTCGACGGACCCTGCGGTGACGAGGCGCAGGAGGTCGACGGTGTGGACCGGCTGCCGGCTAGGCGCTGAAGCCGCCATCGATCCTCAGGTCTTGTCCGGTCATATAGCGCGACGCGTCCGAGGCCAGGAACAGCAGCGGACCCGTGAGGTCGCTCGCCTCCGCGAGGCGGCGCAAGGGCGTCCGGGCCGTGAACTTGGCCAGGAACTCCTCGTCCTGGCCGCCTAGCACGCCGCCGGGAGACAGGGCGTTGACCCTCACGCCCTGCGGCCCCCACAGCTTGGCCAGGTAGCGCGTCAGATGGACGAGGCCGGCCTTGGACGCCCCGTAGGCGGGCGGCTTGAGGAACGGCGGACGCATGTGGTCGTAGAGCGCCGGGTCGGGCGTCAGCGACGCGTACATCGAGCCGATGTTGATGATGGAACCGCGACCCTGCGCCGCCATTGCACCCCCCGCCACCTGGCAGACCGCGAACGTCCCCGCGAGGTTGACCTCGAGGACGCGCCGGAAGCCGTCGAGATCGACATCTTCCACGCTGGCGCCGGATCGTGCGCCGGTGACCGGGGGCTGATCGACGCCCGCGTTGTTGACCAGCACGTGCGGAACCCCGTGGGCGGCGAAGATCCGCTCGCACGCGGCCGCCAGCGCGGACCGGTCCGTGATGTCGGCGATCTCGAGCGCCGCGAGGCGCTCCGCGCCGGCCGCCGCGTCGATGCCGACGACCGTCGCGCCAGCGCCGCTCAGCGCCTCGACCCACACCGGTCCGAGGTTGCCGTGCACCCCGGTGACCAGCGCGAGCCGCCCGTCGAGCGGCCCGCTCACGACGAGCCGATGCCGGTGAGCCGGCGGAACTCCGGGGGCTCGGGCAACCGGTCGAGTGCCCGCCACGCGCCCGCCTCGCGCAGGTCGTCGACGCCGTAGGCGCCGGACGCGATCCCGATCGCCCGCGCGCCGATCGCCTGGGCGCAGGCGATGTCGGCCGGCGTGTCGCCGATGACGAACGTGCGCCCCGCCCCGGGTGGCTCCCCGAGGTGGTCCGCGGCGAGCGCCATCGCCCGGCGTGCGATGTCCGCTCGGGAGGCTGTCCCGGTGCAGAACGCGCCGTCAGCCAGCCAGCGGTCGAGGCCGTAGTGGGCGAGCTTGGCGCGCGCGCCGGCGCGCGGGTTGCCGGTGAGGAGCAGGCTGATCACGTGCGGATCGCCGTCGAGGTCCTCCAGCAGGTCGGCGACGCCGTCGTGCACGCGGCCTTGCCGCCGCGGCAGGTGGTCGGGGAGCAGCCGCCCCATCGCCTCGAGGAACGCGAGCACCGTCGCCTCGTCGGCCGCGTCCCCGCAGCGCTCGATGATCGTGGCGGCGATCTGTCCGTCGGTCAGGCCGGCGGTGGGCAGGTCCTGCAGGTCGATCTCGACGCCGCAGATCTCGGCCGCCGCGGCCTC
>DASXRF010000354.1:0-1557 GCA_036506755.1 Solirubrobacteraceae bacterium
GGTCGCCCACCTGCTCGAGGCGGCGCCCGAGGACATCGAGCTCGCCGGCGGCAGGTTCCAGGTCCGCGGCTCGCCCGACAAGGGCATGACGCTGGCCGAGGTGGCCGGCGCCGCGTACATCCCCGAGAACGTGCCGGAGGGGATGGAGCCCGGCCTCGAGGAGATCACGTTCTACGACCCGGAGAACTTCGTCTACCCGTTCGGCGCGCATGCGTGCGTGCTCGAGGTCGACGCCGACACCGGGAAGATCGACCTCCTGCGCTGGGTGTGCGTCGACGACTGCGGGCCCGCGATCAACCCGATGCTCATCGACGGCCAGGTCCACGGCGGCATCGTGCACGCGATCGGCCAGGCGCTCTACGAGCAGATCCACTACGACGAGGACGGCCAGCTGGTCACCGGCACGTTCGTCGACTACGGGCTGCCCACCGCGGCCGAGGTCCCGACCTTCGAGACCGACCGCACCGAGACGCCCTCGCCGGTCAACTCGCTCGGCGTCAAGGGCGTCGGCGAGGCGGGCACGATCGCCGCGTCGCCGGCGATCGTCAACGCGGTGGTCGACGCCCTGCGCCCGCTCGGCATCACCTTCATCAACATGCCGCTCACGCCCATGAGGGTGTGGGCCGCGATCCAGGAGGCGCGGTCATGATCCCCGCGGAGTTCGACTACGTCGCCCCGGAGTCGCTCGACGAGGCGGTGCGCGCGCTGCGCGAGGGCGGCGAGGACGCGAAGGTCCTGGCCGGCGGGCACTCGCTGATCCCGCTGATGAAGCTGCGCCTGGCCGCGCCGACGCTGCTCGTCGACCTGCGGCGCATCGGCGACCTGCGCGGCATCCGGGCCAACGGCGACGTGCGGATCGGCGCGATGACGACCCACGCTGAGATCGAGGACTCGCCGCAGCTCGGGCTGCTGGCCCGCGCGGCGGCGACCATCGCCGACCGCCAGGTCCGCCACCGCGGCACGATCGGCGGCTCGCTGGCCCACGGCGATCCGGCGAGCGACCTGCCGGCCGTCCTGCTGGCCTGCGAGGGGTCGGTCGTCGCGCGCGGGACGTCGGGCGAGCGCACGGTCGCGGCGGGCGAGCTGTTCAGCGACTACCTGACCACGTCGCTGGCGCCCGACGAGATCGTCACCGAGGTGCGGCTGCCCTCGCCGGCGGGCTGGGGCTTCGGCTACCAGAAGTTCAACCGCCGCCGCGAGGACTGGGCGATGGTCGCCGTCTGCGCGCTGGTGCGCGCGAGCGGGGGCACCTGCGAGGACGTCCGCGTCGGGCTGACCAACATGGGCTCGACGCCGCTGCGCGCCCGCGCGGTCGAGGACGCGCTGCGCGGGCAGACGCTCAGCGCCGAGTCGATCGCGTCCGCCGCCGAGCAGGCGGCCGAGGGCACCGAGCCGCCGGGCGATCTCAACGCCACGCCCGACTACAAGCGCCACCTGGCGCGCGTGCTGTGCGCCCGGGCGCTCAGGGAGGCCGCAGGACTCGAGGGCTGACCGCACCACCGACGCACCCGACTGACCACGCCTCGCGGCCATTCGGGAACGTCGGCGGCACGGCCA
>DASXRF010000355.1:0-4026 GCA_036506755.1 Solirubrobacteraceae bacterium
GCTCGCGCCGCCTCGTAGAAGTCGCCGACCTCGACGCGCGAGGCGAGCACCCAGGCGGTGTCGGACGCGATGCCCTCGGCCTCGTAGCGCTCGGCGCGCTGGATGGGCAGCTCGGGCAGCGCGACGCGCGCGGCATCGAGCATCTCCTCGGTGATCGCGATCGGCACGAGGTCGGGCTCGGGGAAATAGCGGTAGTCGTGCGCCTCCTCCTTGGAGCGCAGCGAGGTGATGCGACCGGACGACGGGTCGAAGTGGAGCGTCTCCTGCTCGACCTCGCC
Source organism: Solirubrobacteraceae bacterium (assembly GCA_036506755.1). Taxonomy (GTDB): domain Bacteria; phylum Actinomycetota; class Thermoleophilia; order Solirubrobacterales; family Solirubrobacteraceae; genus DASXRF01. The sequence continues at coordinate 279 of DASXRF010000355.1, forward strand.
GCCCTCCTCGAGAATCTGCGTCTGGCGGGCGATCTCGGCCTCGATGCCGCGCTTGATGTAGCTGAAGGAGTTCATGTTCTTCAGCTCGGTCTTGGTGCCGAACGTCGCCTCGCCGACGGGGCGCAGGGAGACGTTGGCGTCGCAGCGCAGCGAGCCCTCCTCCATGTTCACGTCGCTGACGCCGAGCTGGCGCAGCGTCGTGCGCAGCAGCTTGAGCCACTCGGCGGCGTCCTCGGCCGAGCGCAGGTCGGGCTCGCTGACGATCTCGACCAGCGGCGTGCCGCCGCGGTTGAAGTCCACGACCGACTGGTCGGAGCCGTGGATGCGCCCGCTCTCGCCGACGTGCACGAGCTTGGCCGCGTCCTCCTCGAGGTGCACGCGGTGGATCCGCACGTCGCCGAGCTGCCCGCCGCGACACAGCGGCAGGTCGTACTGGGAGATCTGGTAGCCCTTCGGGAGGTCGGGATAGAAGTAGTTCTTGCGGTGGAAGATCGACCGCGGCGCCAGCTCGGAGCCGAGCGCCAGGCCGATCATCAGCCCGTAGTGGATGGCCTTCTCGTTGACGACCGGCAGCGACCCCGGCAGGCCGAGGCAGATCGGGCACGTGCGCGTGTTCGGCGGCTCGCCGAACGACAGCGCGCACGAGCAGAACATCTTCGTCCGCGTCGAGAGCTGGACGTGGATCTCCAGGCCGATGACGGGCTCGTAGTTGTGCACGGTCATCGCCGCGCCTCCGAGCCGTCGAAGTCGATCACCTGCTCGAGCGCGTGGGCGGCGTCGAGGATGCGGTTCTCGCTGAAGGCGGGGCCGGCGATCTGGAAGCCGACCGGGAGGCCGTCGGCGAGGCCCGCGGGGATCGAGATCGCCGGGATGCCGGCGAGCGACATGGGCACCGTGCAGTAGTCGTTGAGGTACATGGCCAGCGGGTCGTCCACCTTGTCGCCGAGCCGGAACGCGACGGTCGGCGCGGTCGGGGTGACGATGAAGTCGAAGCGCTCGAAGGCCGCGCGGAAGTCGTCGGAGATCTTGGTGCGCACCTGCTGGGCGCGGCCGTAGTAGGCCTCGTAGTAGCCGCTCGACAGCGCGTAGGTCCCGATGAGGATGCGCCGCTTGACCTCGGGGCCGAACCCGTCGTGGCGCGTCTGCGTGTACATGGCCACGAGCCCCTCCTCGCCGTCGCGGCGCAGGCCGTAGCGCACGCCGTCGTAGCGGGCCAGGTTGGCCGACGCCTCGGCCGGGGCGAGCACGTAGTAGGCGGCGAGCGCGTGCGGGGCGTGCGGCAGCGAGCACTCCTCGACCGACGCGCCGAGCTTCTCGGCCAGCGCGAGCGTCTCGCGGAAGGCGGCGAGGACCCCGGGCTCGATGCCCTCGCCGCTCAGTTCGCCCGGCACGCCGAGCCGCACGCCGTCGAGGTGCTCGGCCGTCGGGCGCCGGATCGGCTCGGGGAACTCCAGCGACGTCGAGTCGCACGGGTCGCGGCCGATCATGCGCCCGAAGAGCAGCGCCGTGTCGGTGACGTCGCGCGCGAACGGGCCGGCCTGGTCCAGCGAGGAGGCGAAGGCGATCATCCCGTAGCGCGAGCACGCGCCGTAGGTCGGCTTGAGCCCGACGATCCCGCACAGCGCCGCGGGCTGGCGGATCGAGCCGCCCGTGTCCGTGCCGATCGCCCACGGCGCCAGGCCGGCGGCGACCGCGGCCGCGCTGCCGCCCGAGCTGCCGCCGGGCACGCGCTCGCGGTCCCACGGGTTGCGCACGGGCCCGTACGCGGAGTTCTCGTTGGACGAGCCCATCGCGAACTCGTCCTGGTTGGTCTTGCCGAGCAGCGGCGCGCCGATCTTCTCGACAACCGTCGCCGTGTACGGCGGGCGGTAGCCCTCGAGGATCCGCGAGCCCGACTGCGACGGGACGTCCTTGGTGCAGAAGAGGTCCTTGACCGCGAGCGGCACGCCCTCGACGTCGGGCGGGGAGTCGGCCACCCAGACGAACGCGTTGAGCTCGTCGGCGGCCGCGCGCTGGCGGTAGGCGTCGAAGAGCTCGCGCGAGCTGAACTCGCCGCGCTCGAGCGCTTCGGCGGCCTGTCTGGCGGTGAGCTCGACGAGGCTCATGCCTGCGGGCTGGGGACGAGGAAGCCCTCCTCGGTGCGCGCCGGCGCGGCGGCGAGCGCGACCTCCCGGTCCAGGCACGGGCGCGGCACGTCGGGACGCAGCGCGTTGGCCACCTCGACGACGTGTGAGGTCGGCGGCACGCCCTCGAGGTCGAGCTCGTTGATCGTGGCGATGTGGCCGAGGATCTTGCTCAGCTCGCCCGCCATGCGCTCGACCTCCTCGTCGGTCAGCCGCAGGCGCGCGAGGCGGGCCACGTGGAGGACCTGCTCGCGGTCGATCATGACCGCCCCAAGATTAGACGGGCCGATCCGCGCGATCGGCGTCGCGCATCGACCACCACGCGCCCGCGGTGATCGCGAGCACGAGCGCGGTGCCGACCCACACGCCCCAGCGGCGGTCGACCGCGAAGTTCGGCCCGGGCGGGTTGAGCAGGCGCAGGAGGATCCACACCGAGGCGATCGTCCCGACCAGAGCGGTGAAGACCTGCGCGGCGACCGGCCAGGCCGAGGTGCGCTCGAAGACGGTCGTCGCGAGGAGCGTGATGCCGAGCAGCGCGAGCAGGACGAGCGGCACGAGCGTGACGTGGAAGGCCTGCCAGGCGCTCTGCTCGGTGTTGTTCGCCGCGATGTCGCGCGTGCCGCTGTAGGGGCCCTCGAGGAACCCGTACCAGGGCACGAACATGACGGCCAGCAGCGCGATGCCCCCCAGGCCGGCCAGCAGGTCGCCCGCGCGGACCTTGTGCAGCGTCATCCCGCCATCCTGGCGGCTTGGACCGTGTTGCGCAGCAGGCAGGCGACGGTCATCGCGCCGACGCCGCCCGGGACCGGCGTGATCGCCCGCGCGACCGCCGCCGCCTCGGCGAACGCGACGTCGCCGACCAGGCCGCTCTCGAGGCGGTTCACGCCGACGTCGATCACCACCGCGCCGGGCTTGACCCAGTCGCCGCGCACCATCTCCGGCCGGCCGACGGCCGCGATGAGGACGTCGGCGCGCCGGCAGACGCCCGGAAGGTCGCGGGTGCGCGAGTGGCAGATCGTCACCGTCGCGTTGGCGGCCAGCAGGAGCTGGGCCATCGGCTTGCCGAAGAGGTTCGAGCGCCCGACGACCACGGCCTCGGCGCCCTCGATCTCGGTGCCGACCTCGGCGAGCAGGTCCATGATGCCGGTCGGCGTGCACGGGCGCAGGCCGGGCCGGCCGAGCGCGAGCAGGCCGGTGCTGATCGGCGTGAGGCCGTCGACGTCCTTGCGCGGGTCGACCATGCCGGTCAGCTCGACGCCGTCGAGGTGGGCGGGAACGGGCAGCTGCACGATCATGCCGTCGACCGCCTCGTCGGCGTTGAGCGAGTCGAGCAGCGCCACGACCTCGTCGCGCGGCACGTCGGCGGGCAGCCGGTGGTCGAAGCCGGCCATGCCCACCTCCTTGGTGGCGCGCTGCTTGCCGCCGACGTAGACCGCCGACCCGGGGTCGTCGCCGATGAGGATCGTGGCCAGCCCCGGCGGGCGGCCGTGCTCGGCCGCGAACGCCGCGACGTCGTCGGCCACCCGGGCGCGCACGCGCGCCGCGACCGCCTTGCCGTCGATGACCTGAGCTGCCATGCGGCGCGCGAGCCTACGCGATGGCGCGGCGGGACTTCCGCCGGCGCA
>DASXRF010000356.1:0-19599 GCA_036506755.1 Solirubrobacteraceae bacterium
GTTCCGCGACCGCCGCGTGGCCGAGCTCGGCGAGCGGCTCATCGTCGCCAGCGTGCAGGACTCGATCGACGCCGGCCGCGTCGTCGAGGAGACCGGGCCGCGCGCCTCGCGCAACCGGCTCCAGACGGTCACGCTGCTCGACGCGATCGAGGAGCACGGGTTCGACGCCGCGTTCGGCGGCGCGCGGCGCGACGAGGAGCGCGCGCGGGCCAAGGAGCGCATCTTCTCGTTCCGCGACGACTTCGGCGGCTGGGACCCGCGCAACCAGCGCCCCGAGCTGTGGAACCTCTACAACGGGCGCATCCGCCGCGGCGAGCACGTGCGCGTGTTCCCGCTGAGCAACTGGACCGAGCTCGACGTCTGGCAGTACATCCTGACGGAGGGGCTAGAGGTGCCGCCGATGTACCTCGCCCACGAGCGCGAGGTCTTCCGCCGCGACGGGATGCTCTACGCGGTCTCGGACCACGTCGAGCGTCTGCCCGGCGAGGACGCGTTCACGGCCTCGGTGCGCTACCGCACCGTGGGCGACATGAGCTGCACGGGCGCCGTCGCGTCGACCGCGGCGACGCTCGAGGACGTCGTCGCCGAGATCGCGCTCACGCGCATCACCGAGCGCGGCGAGACGCGCGCCGACGACCGCGTCACCGAGGCCGCGATGGAGGACCGCAAGGTTGCCGGCTACTTCTAGGGCCACCACGCTGCGGCTCGCGACGGCCGGCTCGGTCGACGACGGCAAGTCGACGCTGATCGGCCGGCTGCTGTTCGACTCCAAGGCCGTCCTCGCCGACCAGCTCGAGCACGTCGCGCAGGCCAGCCGCCGGCGCAACGGCAACGGCGCGATCGACCTCTCGCTGCTGACCGACGGCCTGCGCGCCGAGCGCGAGCAGGGCATCACGATCGACGTCGCCTACCGCTACTTCGCCACCGCTCGGCGGCGCTTCATCCTGGCCGACACGCCCGGCCACGTGCAGTACACGCGCAACATGGTCACGGGCGCCTCGACCGCGGAGGCGGCCATCGTGCTCGTCGACGCGCGCAAGGGCGTGCTCGAGCAGACCAAGCGCCACGCGTTCATCTCCTCGCTGCTCGGCATCCGCCACATCGTCCTCGCCGTCAACAAGATGGACCTCGTCGCCTACGACGAGGAGACCTTCGACCGGATCGTCGCCGACTTCCACGCCTTCGCCGCCGGGCTGGGCGGCGTCGACGTGACCTACGTGCCGCTGTCGGCCCTGCACGGCGACAACGTCGTCGACCGCTCGGAGGCGATGCCGTGGTACGGCGGGCTGCCGCTGCTCGAGCACCTCGAGACCGTCGAGGTGGCCGGCGACCGCAACCTCGCCGACCTGCGCTTCCCGGTGCAGTGGGTCATCCGCGAGCCGTCGCAGGACTACCGCGGCTACGCGGGCCAGCTCGCGTCGGGCGTCGTCGCGCCGGGCGACGAGGTCCTCGTGCTGCCGTCGGGCCGGCGCACGACCGTCGCGCGCGTCGACACCTTCGAGGGCCCCGTCGACGAGGCCTACGCGCCGATGTCGGTCACGCTGCTGCTCGCCGACGACCTCGACGTCTCGCGCGGCGACATCATCTGCGGCCCCGACGACGCGCCGACGCTGGCCCGCGAGTTCGAGGCCGACCTGTGCTGGATGGCCGAGCGCCCGCTCGCCGCCGGCGGCCGCTACGCGATCAAGCACGCGACCCACAGCGCGCGGGCGATCGTCGACGAGGTGCGCTGGGCGGTCGACGTCCACACGCTCGCCGCCGACGAGTCCGTCCACCAGCTCGCGCTCAACGACATCGGGCGCATCCGCCTGCGCACGTCGAAGCCGCTGGCCTTCGACGACTACGGGCGAAGCCGCTTCACCGGCGCGTTCATCCTCGTCGACGAGGCGACGAACGACACGGTCGCCGGTGGCATGATCCGCGCTTAGTGGGCGCGTCCGTAGTAGCGGCGGTCGAAACCCGCCGGAGTTGCGGACGGGTCCACTAGTGGCGGCGACTTCGTGGCTGGATCCCGCGCGCGAGCGTCTCGACGCCGCGTCCGAGCCGGTCACGTTCTTCTTCCGCGACGACGACGCGGGCTGGGGCGACGCACGGCTGTTCGAGCTGCTCGACCGCTTCGACCGCGCCGCCCTGCCGCTCGACGTCGCGGTGATCCCCGCCGCGCTCGAGGTGCCGCTGGCCCGCGAGCTGCTCGCCCGCCACGCCGCCGCCGGCGGCCGCCTCGGCCTGCACCAGCACGGCTACGACCACGCCAACCACGAGCCCGAGGGCCGCAAGCAGGAGTTCGGGCCGGCGCGCTCGGCGGCCGAGCAGCGGCGCGACATCGAGGCGGGCCGCGCGCGCCTCGAGGACCTGCTCGGCGAGGCGAGCGCGCCGATCTTCACCCCACCGTGGAACCGCTGCACGCGCACGACGGCGGAGTGCCTGGCCGCACTCGGCTTTCGCGTCCTATCCCGCGAGGCGCGCGCCGAGCGCTTCGCGATCGACGGGCTCGCCGAGGTGCCCGTCGACGTCGACTGGTTCGCCAAGCGCAAGGGCGCCTTCCTGTCCCGCGAGGAGGTCGGCGCGCAGCTCGCCGCGCGCGTGGCGGCCGGCGGGCCCGTCGGCGTGATGTTCCACCACGCGGTGATGGACGACGCCGACATGGCGGCGGCCGGCGACCTGCTGGCGCTCCTCGCCGGCCATCCGGCCTGCCGCTTCGCGTCGATCCTGGAGCTGGCCGCCGACCCCGGCAGATGCGTCCCGAGGCCCTCGCCGAACAGTGCCGGGGACCCCCGCGCCCGCGATGTGACCTAGTGCCGTGTCACTAGACCGGCGGGTCCTCGGCGCGCGCGAGCAGCGCGGCCAGCTCGTCGCGGAAGGACGGCTCGAACTGGCGGCGCTTGTGCCAGTACCACGCGTCGCGCAGCACCTGCACGCTGAAGTGCCAGCGCAGGCGATCGGCGGGCGCCTCCCACGCCGCGTCGGCGCGATAGGCGTCCAGGAAGTCGGCCGCCATCGCCCGCACGGCGGCGGGGTCGAGTCCCCAGTAGTGCATGTCGGCGAGGCAGTTGCCGACGTCCTGCAGGCAATCGCCGAGCATGAAGTCGTCGAAGTCGAAGACGCCGAGCCGGCCCCCGCCCGCGACGACGAGCTGCTTGAGCAGGAAGTCGCCGTGGACCAGCCGGTCGGGGACGGGCGCCAGCCGGGCGGCCCGGTGCTCGAGGTGCGCGGTGAGCGCCTCGAGGCGCCCGCGCAGCCGCGGGTAGGCGCCGCCGAGCTCGAGCGGGCCGCCCTGCACGAAGCGCAGGCGATCGGCGAGCCTCGTGCGCGGGACGCCGCCGTTGTCCGGGACGAGCGCGTGCAGGCGGGCCAGCCCAGCGCCCGCGGCGCGCATCAGCGGCCGCGCGTCGGAGCCGTCGAGCAGCGCCTGCATCAGCGGGACGCCGGGGAGCGCGGCCTGCCAGGCCGTCTTGACCGGCGGACTCCAGCCCAGCGGGCGCGCCACCGCGAAGCCGTCCGGGTCGCTCTGGGAGTGGCGCCACATCCACGTCATCCGGCGGGCGATCTCGGCCACGCGGTCGTGGTTGACCGTCTTGCCCACGACCTCGCCTCCGTCCGCCGGCCGGTAGCGGGTGACGCAGCGCCGGCCCGGCTTCCAGCGCACGACCTCGAGCTCGACGGGCCCCGGGCCGCAGGGCAGGTGGCGCCACAACCGGCCGGGCTCGACGACGTGGCGCAGGTGGTGCAGCTTGGGATCGTTGGGGAAGCCCCAGGCGACGGCGTCGAGGCCGGGCAGGTAGGCCAGCGGGGGGCCGAAGCGCGGCAGCGCGCGAGCGGCCGCGAGCGCCTGCTCGTAGCGCCGGCGGCCGTGGCCCTCGTAGGCGCGCACGTGGACGAGCTGCTCGCCGCCGGCCAGCCGCAGCCGGTAGGCCGCGGCGACGATCGGCACGCCGCGGCGGCGCTCCTCGGGCGAGGTGCGAAAGCGCGTCTGGAGGATCTCGCAGTCCTCGATCGCCAGCCCGTCGAAGACCTGCTGCTGGAGCGCGTGGCGCGCGCCCTGCGGATCGGTGAGCAGCGCCCAGCGCTCGTCCGTCGTCTGCCAGGCGGTCCCGCTGCGGCCGGCGAGCGCGACGCCCATCACAGGCCCCGCTCCAGCACGCGCTCGCACGCGGCGAGCATGATCTGCGCGTCCTCGACGGCCGCCGGCGCCTCGGGGTGGCGAACGCACTGGTAGGCGTTCAGGAAGCACTGGATCGCCGCGCGCACGCGCACGCGCTCGGCCGTCGCGGCGTCGCTGCGCGCGAGGTAGGCGTGCAGGAACGCCTCCCGGCCGGGGCCTCCCCCCGTCCTGGCCGCGTGCCACGTCAGCTGCGCCCAGTTGAGCGCGACGTCGTCGGCGGGATCGCCCATCGCGCAGTCCTCGAGGTCCACGAGCGCGAGCCGCTCCCCGTCCACGAGCACGTTGTCGCCGTGGAAGTCGCCGTGGACGAGGCGCCGTGAGGGCGGCGGCGCGCCGGCCAGGGCCGCCGCGAGCGTGCGCCCGAGCCCCTCGATGCGCGCGGCCTCGGCGCCCAGTAGCCAGGCGAAGTCCTGCGCGCTGCGCCTCAGCGCGCCGCCGTCGCCGGCCGGGTCGCGCTCGGCGTCCAGGACGACGCGCAGCTGGTGGAACTCGTGCAGAGCGGCGCCCACGCGCGCGCACAGGCGCGGGAAGGCGGGCGTCTCGACGAGCGTGAACAGCCGCACGCCCGGCACGTGCGAGAAGAGCTCCATGCCGAGGTGCGGTACGACGGCCAGCGACTCGGGCAGCGTGAAGGCGAGGCCGTCGGCGGCCTCGCGGATGCGCCGCAGCGCGTCGCGGTTGCGCTCGAAGCGCGCGGCCCGCGCGACGCGCGCGTAGGCGATCTCGGGCGCCGCCGCGTCCTCCCAGTGCAGCTCGTAGCGCAGCAGGCACTTGCGCTCGGGCTTGTAGCGCAGCACCTCGACCCCGACGGCGCTGAGCGCGGCCCCGTCGCGCACGCCGGCCAGCGCCGCCTCGAGGACCGGGCGCATCGCCCGTGCGTCGGTCGCGACGGCGAGCGACGGCAGCCGCCGGTCGGCCGGGAAGACGTGGAAGAGCAGCCCGAGGTCCGGGGCGTAGAGCGCCGAGCCCGCCGCGCGGCGGCCCTCGTCCGGGCTGACGCGGCGCGCGGCGAGCCGCAGCACCTCGCCGCCGCGGCCGGGGACCTCGTAGAGCACGCGCAGCGACCCGTCGGCGCCCGCCCGCACGTGCTTGATGCCGAGCCGGTCGAGCGCGGCGCCGGCGTCCCAGGACTCGCGCAGGAAGCCGCGGACGCCCTCGAGGTCGGGCAGGCGGCTCCTCACGGCGCGATCACCGCCTCGCGGACGTCGTCGCGGGCGGTGGCGGCGGCATGATCGGCGACCTTGCGCAGCGCGCGGGCGCACTCGCGGACGTAGCGCTCGGGGACCTTCGTGAACGGGGGCAGCGTCAGCAGCCGGCCGGCCAGGCTTTCGGTCACCGGCAGGTGCGGCGGCTCGCGGCCGTCCCGGGTCGCGCCGAGCGCACCGCCGAGCTCCGACACGTCCAGCGTCGTGAAGATCGGCGAGGCGTGCAGCGCCCGCCGCGCCTTGCCGATCGCCGCGTAGCGCTCCTCGGAGACCGGGACGCCCTCGGCCTTGGCCGCCTTGACGAACCGCTTCGCGCTCCAGCCGCCGGCGTGGCCGGGGTCGTAGCGCAGGATGAACTCGAGGAAGCCGCCGCGCACCGCGCCCGGCGTGGTCGGCACCGGCGTCAGCGCCGCGCAGCCCTCGAGCTCGCGCGCCAGCAGCTCGTAGTTGCGCCGACGCCGCCGGTTGAGCTCGTCCAGGCGCGCGAGGCTGCCCTGCGCGAGCAGCACCGCGTACAGGTGCGCGCGGTACTTCAGCCCGAGCGCGAGGTGGTCGGTGTCGAACGTGTCCGCCGCCTGCCCCTTCTTGAGCCGGCCGTAGTGCCCCAGGACGAGCATGCGATCGAAGAGCACGGGGTCGTCGCAGACCGCGATCCCCGCCTCGCCGCCCGAGACCGCCTTCTGCCCCTGGAGGCTGAAGCAGCCGACGTCGCCCCACGAGCCGACCGGCCGGCCGTCGAACGTCGCCCCGTGCGCGTGCGAGCAGTCCTCGATCAGCGCGAGCCCGTGGCGCCGCGCGAGCGCGGCGAAGCGATCCATCGGCGCCGGGTTGCCCCACAGGTGCACGACGCAGATCGCCCTGGTGCGCGGGGTGATCCGGCGCTCCGCGTCGTCAGGGTCGGCGGTCAGCGTGCGCTCGTCGACGTCGCAGAAGACCGGCGTGCCGCCGCACTGCAGGATCGGCGCGGCCGAGGCGAAGAACGTGTACGACGGGACGATCACCTCGTCGCCCGGGCCGACGCCGGCGGCGAAGTAGGCGCTGTGCAGCGTCGCCGTCCCGCTGTTCATGACGAGGCCGTGGCGGCGATCGCAGCGCCGCGCGAAGGCCTCCTCGAACTCCGCGACCGGCCCCTCGCCGGCGGCGACGGTGGTGACGTCGCGCCACGCGTGGGCGGCGATCGACGCGACGCTGCGCAGCCGCACGCTGCGCCAGCGCTCGCGCGAGCGCGAGGAGACGGCGGGCCGGCCGCCGTCGAGCGCCAGGCGCCCCGTCATCGCCACGCCGCGACCTCCTGCCAGGCGCCCGGCAGCCCGCGCGGGCGCGCCTCGTAGTCGTCCCCGGTGATCCCGCGGTAGTAGGGGCTGCTCGCGTCGAGCGGGAGCGCGACCGGCGCCCCCGACAGCGCGGAGGCGTAGATCGCGGTGGCCAGCTCCAGCGCTCGGCGGCCGGCGCCGGGCCCGACCGGCAGCGCCCGGCCCGCCTCGATCGCGTCGAACACCTCGCGCAGATAGGCGATGTGGTCGCTGACCCCGGGCTCGCGCTCGTCGCGCTCGCAGATCGCCTGCGCCGCCTCCCGCGCGTCGGCGCGCCACTCGCGGTCCAGCGACTCGCAGGCCCAGGGCGAGTGCACCGACGCGCGCGTGCCGATCACGTCGAAGCCGTCGACCGACTTGTGGGCGCACATCGTCCCGTACAGCGTCACGATCGCCCCGCTCGCGAAGCGCACGGTCGCGGCGCAGGTGTCCTCGGACTCGATCGGCTCGTTGAGCGTGTCGATGACCGCGGAGACCTCGGCCGGCGCGCCGAAGATGTGGCACGCGAGGTCGAGCTCGTGGATGAGCTGCGTCATGACCACGCCGCCCCCGGCGACCTCCCACGCGCCCCACCACGCGCGCCGCACGCGCTTGGGGTGCCGGAAGCGCGTGAGCCGGTGGAAGCGCCCGAAGAGCAGCGCCCCCAGGCGCCCCTCGTCGCGCAGGCCGATCGTCCGGCGGACCTCGGGCAGGTAGCGGAACTGGTGGACGACTGAGAGCCGGCCCGGGTGCGCGCGCGCCGCGCCGACGATCCGGTCGGCCGCCTCGAGCGTGTGCGCCAGCGGCTTCTCGCACAGCACGTGCCGGCCGGACCGCAGCGCGTCGACGACGGCCTGCTCATGGAAGCACGGCGGGGTGCACACGGCCACGACGTCGACGTCGGGGCGCGCGAGCAGCTCGCGGTGGTCGCGGCAGGCGAAGGGGATCGCGTGCTGCGAGGCGGCGCTCGCCAGGCGCTCCTCGTCGAGGTCGGCGACCGCGACGATCCGCGCGCGGTCGGCCAGCGCGGCGAGCGCGCGCGCGTGCTCCTCGAAGATGAGCCCCGCGCCGACGATCCCGACGCCAAGCGGCGCGCTCATCCGGTCGCCTCCAGCGGAGCGGCGCCGGCGGCCCCCTGCATCCACTCGAACTCCGCGCGCAGGCCGTCGGTGAAGCGGTGCTGCGGCGCGTAGCCGAGCTCGGCGCGCGCGCGCGACGTGTCGGCGCCGGTGTGGCGCACGTCGCCGTGCTCGGTGGCGACGTAACGGACGTCGAGCGCGCGGCCGGCGAGGATCGCGAGCAGGCGCAGCGCGTCGTTGACGCTCACGCGCGAGCCGCCGCCGACGTTGTAGACGCCGCCCCGCGCCGCCGGCGCGACCGCGGCGGCGCGCACGGCGCTGACGATGTCGTCGACGTAGGTGAAGTCGCGCGTCTGCTCGCCGTCGCCGAAGACGGTCAGCGACTCGCCGTGCAGCGCCGCGCGGCAGAACCGGTTGAACGCCATGTCCGGGCGCTGGCGCGGGCCGTAGACGGTGAAGAAGCGCAGCGAGACCGTCTCGACGCCGTGGTTGCCCCAGTACAGCCGGCAGAGGTTCTCCGCCGCGAGCTTCGTGACGCCGTACGGCGAGAACGGCTGCGGCAGCGCGTCCTCGCGCGTGGGCAGCGTCTCGGCGTGCCCGTACACCGAGGACGACGACGCGTAGACCACGCGCTTGTCCGGCGTCGGCCGGACCGCCTCGAGCAGGCACTGCGTGGCCAGCACGTTGTTGCGCAGATAGGTCTCGAAGCGCGTCCCCCAGCTCGAGCGCACGCCCGGCTCGGCGGCCATGTGGAAGACGACGTCGCACTCGTCGACCAGCTCGCGCAGGTCGCCTCGCGCCAGGTCGGCCGGCACGAACTCGAAGGCGTCGAAGTCGCGGGCGACGGCGAGGTTGGTCAGCTTGCGCCGGCGGTCGTAGTTGTCGTTGAAGCAGTCGATGCCCAGCACCTCGTGGCCGTCGGCGAGCAGCGACTCCGTCAGGTGCGAGCCGATGAAGCCCGCGCAGCCGGTCACGAGCGCCCTCATCCGTCCAGGGCCTCCTCGGCCGCGAGGACGGTGCCCTCGACCCTCGCCGCCCAGCCCTCCACCTGCTTCTTGAACGGGTGCGGGGCGCGCTTGAGGATCGCGGCGGCCACATACCAGCTGAGCCCGGCCGGCCGCTCGCCGTAGCCGTCGAGCAGCGGCTCGAGCGCGTCGACGACGGCCTCGGTGTCGCCGCCGCGGCCGCGGACGACGTCGGCCGCGTAGGTCGCGACGTCGAGCGCGCGCGGCGCCAGGCACATGCCGTCGAAGTCGACCACCAGCAGCTCGTCGCCGACCGCTAGCAGCTGGTCGACGTGGAAGTCGCCGTGCGAGGCCACGTACGCGCGCGGCGCGGGCGGCGCGGCGGCCAGGCGCTCGACCAGCGCCTCGAGCCGCGGTCGCAGCGCCGGCACGACCGTCGCGGCGAGCGCCGCGCCGGCGCGCGCGGCGGCCAGCTCGTCGGTGGGCGTCGCGCGCGACAGGCCGAGCGCCGGCGAGCAGTGCAGGCGCCGCAGCAGCTCGCCCGCGCGCCCGGCGGCCCCGGCCGCATCGGGCGGCGGCGCCCCGTCGACCGCACGGTGCACGACGACGCGCAGGTCGGCCAGGGCGAGCTCGAAGGGCGCCGTGGGCACCAGGCGCGCACCGCGCTCGGCGCCGGCCACCGCCGCGTCGTAGTCGTTGCGGCGCCCGTACGCCTTCAGGACGTGGCCGTCGACGCGCATGACGGCGCGCCGGCGCGGCTTGTAGCGCAGCGTCGTCACGGTGCCGTCGTCGCCGCCCACGTCGAGGCCGGCCCAGGTCAGGCGGCGCACCAGCCTGTCCGGCGGCTGGCAGACCGCGGGCAGCGCCTCGTCGAAGGGCAGCCAGCTGACGAGCGCGTCGAGCTCGGCGTCGTAGGCGACCGGCGAGGCGGCGGGCGAGCGCGGCTGGACCATCCGCGCGACCTCGCGGTAGGCCGGGCTGGTCACCCGCTGCTCGAGGTCGCCGTCGCGCTCGGCCAGCGCGACGGCGTCGTGCTCGGCGCCGCCGATCGTCACGCGGTAGTGCACGGTCAGGCGGTCGTGCGGGCGGTACATGACCCGGCGCACGGCGACCTCGCCGACCTGCGCGTCGGCGCCGAGCGAGCGCTGCAGCGCGTCGGCCGCCTCGCCGACGTCGAGCATGCGGCCGAGCTGGGGCAGGTCGCGGTCGACCGGCAGCGGGACGCGGGAGCGCGTACGCCGGCGGCGCCGCTCGGCGAGCACCCGCCACGGCCCGTCCTCGGCGAGCACCGTCTCGGGCGGGCCCTCGGCCACGATGCGGCCGCGGTCGATGACGACGACCCGGTGCGCGCGCCGTGCCAGCGCGAACGAGTGCGTGACCATCAGCGTCGTCCGCCCGCGCATGAGTCCCTCGAGGCCGTCGAGGACCTGCGCCTCGCTCTCGACGTCCAGCCCGGTCGTGGGCTCGTCGAGGATGAGGATCGGCGGGTTGCGCAGCAGCGTGCGCGCGATGCCCAGGCGCTGGCGCTGGCCGCCCGACAGCCCGGCGCCCTGGGGCCCGAGCTCGGTGTCGTAGCCGTCGGGGAGGCTCTCGACGAAGTCGTCGGCCGCCGCGAGCCGCGCGGCCTCGACGACGTCGGCGAACGACGCCTCGTTGCCGTAGGCGATGTTCGCCTCGACGCTGCCGGTGAACAGGACGGTGTCCTGCAGCAGCACGCCGACCTGGCGGCGCAGCCACTCGAGCGAGCAGTCGCGGGCGTCGCGGCCGTCGATCAGGACGCTGCCCCCTGCGGGATCGTGGAAGCGCGCGATCAGCGCGGCGAGCGTCGACTTGCCGGCCCCCGAGGGGCCGATGATCGCGACGTGCTCGCCGGCCGCGATCTTCAGCGAGACGTCGCGCAGCGCCGAGCGCCCGCCGTCGTAGGCGAAGGAGACGCCGTCGAGCTCGATCGCGCCCTGCGCCCGCGGCCCGCGGTACGCGCCCGGCCGCTCGACGAGGATGTCGTCGACGGCGAGGATCTCGCCGACGCGATCGGCGCGAGCCAACGTCTTGGCCACCCGCGTCCACTCGCGGGCGATCGCGCGCATCGGCTTGTTCGTGCGCTGCGCGTAGGCGGCGAAGACCACGAGGTCGCCGGCCGTCAGCTCCCCGGTGGCGACGCGCAGCACGCCGACGACGACGATCGCCGCCGTGCCCAGCGCGACGACCACGGCGACCGCGCCGTCGAAGCGCGCCTGCAGCCGGGCGACCTCGACGCCGAGCGCCATCCGCAGCGCGCTGGGCTCGCTCACGCGCCGGCGCTCGAGCGCCTCGGAGCCGAAGGCCTTGACCACCGGCATCGCCGACAGCGCCTCGTTGGCGCGCGAGGCGATCTCGCCCTCTTGCGCGCGCTGGCGCTTCGAGGACACGCGGACGCGCCCGCGGAAGCCGAAGCTGACGAAGGCCAGCAACGGCAGCGTCACGGTCATGATCAGCGCGAGCAGCGGGTCGAGGATGATCGCCACGACGAACATGCCCGCGAAGAGCAGGAGGCCCTGGGCGATCGAGCCGAGCGACTGCGCGAACAGGTCGCCGATCGCGTTGACGTCCCCCGTCACGCGGGTGACGAGGTCGCCCTTCTGCCGGCGCAGGTGGAAGCGCAGCGACAGGCCTTGGAGGTGGTCGTAGAGCGCGATGCGCAGGCGGTGCGCGATGCGCTCGCCCGCGGTCTGCAGCCACAGGTCCGAGCAGTACTGGGCGATCGCGTCGAGCAGCGCGATCCCGACGACGAGCGCCGCGATCCCCACGAGCAGCGTGACCTCGCTCGACGACAGGCCGAAGGCGCCGTCGTGGCCGGCGAGCAGCTTGTCGATCACGAGCTTGAGCGGCCAGGGGCGCGCGAGCTCGGCGACCGTGAGCCCCACGGTCATCAGCGCGGCGCCGCCGAGGGCGGGCCACTCGTGCATCAGGAACGGGCGCAGGTGGCGGGCGCCGGGGCCGGTGCGCGGCCTCATGCGTCTCACGCGGCCGCCTCCGCGTCTCCAGCCAGCCGCTCGAGCAGGCGGGCGCTGTCGGCGGCGCCGTCCAGGCCGATGTCGAGCGCGCGCGGCCGGAAGGGCAGCGTCGCGTCGATGGCCGCGGCGAGCGTGTCGCCGTCGAGGCGCGCGGGGTCGAGCACGCGCACGGCGCCGAGGGCCTCGAAGGTCCGCGCGCGCCGCGTCTGCTCGTCCTCGCCCACTGGGGCGTAGGGCACGACGAGCGCAGGCACCCGCGTACGGAGCAGGTCGAGCGCGGTGTTGTAGCCGCACTGGCTGATCGAGAGCGCGGCGCCGGCCAGCTCGTCGCGCAGGCTGGGCACCGACCGCACCGCCTCGAGCCCGTCGGTGACGGCGGCCTCGCGCTCCAGCGCGCGCCACTCGTCATCCGGCAGGAACGGCCCGGCGACGATGCGCATCGGCTCGGCGGCCCCGCGCGCCCGGTGCGCGGCGACCGCCGCGCGCACGAGCGGGCCACCGACGATGCCGCCGCCGGCCGAGACGACGATGCCGCCGCGCCGCGCGACGGGCGCCGGCGCGCCGGAGGGCACGACGAAGCCCGTGTAGTGGACCGCGACCCGCAGCGGCGTGCTCGAGTGGAACGAGTCCTCGAGCCGGGCTAGCCGCGGATCGGCGTGGACGAGGATCGCGTCGAAGTAGCGGTTGGCGATCCGGCAGGCGCGCTCGTCGTAGGCCTCCTGCCGCGCGCCGCGGCTGACGAGGATGTCGCGCAGGCTGCAGGCGACGAGCGGCCGGTCCGGCCCGGCGGCCATCGCCGCGTCGAGCAGTGGCACGAGCTCGGGGGCGAACTTCTTGCGGCCGAACGGGAACATCTCGACGAGCAGCACCGCGGGCCGCGTGGCGTGCAGGGCGTCGGTCAGCATCCGGCGGCGCAGCGCGAAGGCGTCGTCCACCGACAGCCCGGCGTCGCGGCTGACCAGCGCGCCGTCGCCCGTCATGCCGAGCGCGGGCAGCGCGACCAGCTCGACGCCGCGCGGCGGCCGGATGTCCTCGGCCCGGGCGCCGCCGCTGAGCAGCGTGACGTCGAAGCGCTCGGCGAGGGCCTCGGCGAGGGCGAGCGAGCGCACGAGATGGCCGAGCCCCACCGAGTGCTGGCAGTAGAACAGCAGGGCGGGCCGCGCGGCGCTCACGCGAGGACCTCGCGCGCGTCGCGCAGCAGCGCGACGAGGTGGCCGGCGTAGTCGGGATGCAACCGGGTGACCGCCTTGCGGCAGCGGACCTGCAGCGCCGTCGCGGCGGTGTACCAGCGCAGGGCGGCCGCGGACGGCGGGTCGCGCAGCTCGGCGTAGGCGGCGAGGAGCGCGTCGGCCAGCCGCCGCGCCTCGCCGTCGGCGAGGCGGCCCAGAACGCGCTCGGCCCGGACCCACGACAGCACCCGGCCGAGATCGGCGGCGGCAGGCCCCGGCGTCGCGTCGTCGAGATCGACCAGCGCCACGCCCGAGCCGTCGAGCAGCGCGTTCTTGAGCGCCGCGTCGCCGTGCACGAGCACGAGCGGCTCGCTGTGCGGGGGGTGCTGCGCGCCGAGCGCGCGGACGAGCTCGTCGGCGGCGGCGCGGGCGTCCGGCCGCATGCGGCCGATCGCGCCCGCCATCGCCTCGAGCCGGCGGCCCAGGCGCACGCCGAAGGACCACGCGGTCCCGCTGGCCGGGCCGAGGCCGTGCAGGCGCGCCAGCGCGGCGCCGAGCCGGCACACGCCGCGCTCGAGCCGGTCGCGGCGCTCGTCGGCCAGCCGCGGCCCGTCCATCGCCTCGACGAGCAGCAGCCGCCGCGCGGGCGAGAACGACAGGACGCGCGGGACGCGCAGGTGCGGGTCGCCGGCGAGCCGCCGCGCGAGCGCGGCCTGGAGCCGGGCGACGCGGTCGCCGTCGCCGTGGCGATAGAGCTTGGCGTACGCGATCGCCGCGCCGGCGGGGTCGACGCAGCGGGCGACGGCGCGGTGCTCGGGCACGTACCCGACCAGCCGCGTCCGCACGCCGGGGAGGCCGAGCAGCACGGCGGCGGTCGCCGCCCCGTCGGCGATCGACGCCAGCCCGGCGAGGCGAGGGTCGTCCGGGAAGGCCCACACGACGGCGCCGAGCTCGCGGTCGCGAGCGAGCCCTCTCGGCGCGCGCGCCGGGTCGGCGTACGCCGCCGCGACGACGCGGTGCTCGGCGGCGCCGGCGCGCAGGCCGTAGAGCACGGAGAGGCGCTTGCCGGGCTCGTACCGGACGAGCACGCGCCGGCAGCGCTCGACCGGGGCCGCGACGCCCACCAGCGGCGCGAGGCGCTCGGCCATCGCGCCGGCGTCGAGCAGCGTGTCGCGGCCCGGCAGCGCGGGGTCGGGCGCGAGCGGAAGCGCGGCCGCGATGCTCATGCGCCGCGCGCCTCGCCGTCGTCGCCGACCCAGGCCAGCCACGAGACGGGCTCGGGGCCGCGGAAGATTATGGTGCGCCCGCCGTCGCCGCGCACCTCGCTGACGCCGCACGCGCTGAGGATCGCCGGGGCGTCGCCGCCGGGCCGCCGCAGCCACGCGGCGGGGGCGCGGCACTCGACCGGGCCCAGCGGGAGCGGAAGGCCGGCGTCGGTCCACGCGACGACGTCGGTCGCGCGCGCGT
Source organism: Solirubrobacteraceae bacterium (assembly GCA_036506755.1). GTDB lineage: Bacteria > Actinomycetota > Thermoleophilia > Solirubrobacterales > Solirubrobacteraceae > DASXRF01. The sequence continues at coordinate 14,333 of DASXRF010000356.1, forward strand.
CCGGCCCGGCGCCCGCGACCTCGAGGATCGTCGCCGCGTTCTGGCGGCAGACGCGCAGCGCCGGCACCGGGCGATCGCCGGCCAACGGCATGACGAGCGTCGTGAACGTCGCCTCGGCGACGCCGTCGACCGCAGCGCTGACGACTGGCGCCGGCAGCTTGACGCCGTACGCGGGCGCGACCCAGCCGGGCTCGATCGCCGGGGCCGCCGGTCCCGCGAAGACGAGCGCGAGCCCCGGCGCGACGACCGCGGGGCCGTGCTCGGAGCGCGTGACCGCGGCGGTGCCCCACGCCTCCGGGGCGAGGTGGAAGCGCAGGTCGTAGCGGTGCGCCGTCGGCGCGTGCAGCCGGTCCTCGATCACCCAGTACTCGTCGGCGACGAAGACGATCCGGCGGGTGTGGACGGCGTCGTAGCACGGGCTCGTCGCCTGCCCGCAGAGGACGTCCAGGCGCGGGGCGCTGAGCCGGCCCAGGAAGCGCCCCTCGGCGACCGGCCCGGCCGGGGCGCTGCGGGCGTAGGGCGTCTGGTCGAGCCCGTCGACGCAGACGGTGTTGTGCGCCGCCGTCCCCTTGAACCAGTGCCGCGGGTTCGCGGGGTCGTCGGCCACCGCAGGGCGCTCGTCGTAGGTGTAGCGGCCGGGGTCGACGAGGAGCCTGCGCCCGCCGCCCGCGACCTCGACGCTGAGCAGGTCGTAGTGGCCGTGGCCGCCCTCGCCCAGCGGCCCGCAGTCGAAGACCAGGTGGCGCTCCTGCGCGTAGGGCCGGTCCTCGCCCCATCCGCTGCGCTGGACGAAGTACCCGCCGGCGGGGAAGCTCGCGTAGCGGTCGGCGGGCGGGCGCCCGGCGGCACCGGCGGTGGCGACCCAGCGCAGGTCGGGGCGCTCGAGCAGGGCGGCGGCCAGCGCCAGGACGTCGAGGTAGCTGCCGTCGTCGGAGTCCGAGAGCGGCGGGATCCCGCCGTCCGGGCGGTGGCAGTGCGCGGCGAACTCGCAGGCGCGCGCCAGCGCCGCGTCGAACCCCGCGGGCAGCTCGAGCCCGAACCGCCGAGCGTTCTCGCGCGCGCCGACGAACGAGCGCAGGACGACCATGTGGTAGTGCGTCGAGGCCTCGAAGTGCACGCCGTCGGCGCGCGTCTCGGAGAGCAGGTTGCGGTGCAGCTCGGCCACCGCGAAGTCGAGCAGGCCGGGCTCCTGGCCCGGGAAGGCGAGGGCGAAGATGAACAGCGTGTAGAGCTCGAACGTGCGATGGTTGCGCGCCGGCGTGAGGTGCTCGCGGATGTGGCGGACCTGGGCGGTCAGGCTCTCGAGCAGCTCCTCGGCCAGTCCTTCGCGCAGCCGCGCGAAGGCCGGAGCCGTGGCGAAGGCGTCCCAGGCGTAGATCCAGTTGAGGACCCGGCGCGCGGCGACGTCGCTGCCGTCCCAGCCGACCGGCACCCGGCGGATCCACGAGCGAACGAGCCGCTCCCAGGCGCGCAGGAAGCGCTGCTCGCCCGTCGTGCGGAACGCGTGGGCGAGGTCGAGCCCGTAGTAGAACTTGCTCCAGGCGATCCGCCACTCGACGTCGGCGGGCAGGGTGGCGCCCAGCCAGTCGGGCTCGACGCCCAGCTGCAGCGTGCGCCCGAGCTCGGTGAAGCGCCCTGCGCAGACCGCCTCGGCGCGCGCGCGATCGCGGTAGTGGCGCTCGGTCATGCAGAACACCGAGCGCGGGCGCGGCTCGGCGACGAGCGTCGACGACGTCATGCGGCGGCCCCGGCGAACAGCTCGACGAGGCGCCCGGCGAGCCGTTCGCCGTCGAAGCGCTCGCGGACCGTGTCGGCGCCCGCGCGGCCCAGCCGGCGGGCGAGCGCCCGGTCGTCCCACAGCCGCTGCAGCGCGTCGGCCAGCGCGCGCGGGTCGTCGGGCGGCACGAGCAGCCCGTTGACCCCGTCGCTGACCAGCTCCGGGATCCCCGAGACGGCGGTCGCGACGACCGGCACGCCGCAGGCCATGCCCTCGACGAGCACGTTGGGGATGCCGTCGCGGTCGTCGGCGAGCAGCCGGCACGGCTGGGCGAGGACGTCGGCGCGCCGGTACTCCTCGCACAAGCGGACCTGGTCCATGACGCCGGCGAGCGAGACGCGGCCCTCGAGCCCGAGCGCGCCGATGCGCCGCCGCAGCTCGTCGGCGTGGTCGCCCGCGGGGCCGACGATGGCCGCCTCGAAGGGGACCTCGCGGCGGCGCAGCTCGGCGCAGGCGTCGACGAGCACGTCGAAGCCCTTCTTGCGCACCAGCCGCCCGACGCCGAGCACGCGCAGGCGGCCGTTGCGCTCTGCGGGCGGCGGTGCCGTCGCGATCTCCCGCGAGACGTCGTCGTTGAGCCCGTGGTAGACGAGATGGACGCGCGCGCCGGGCGCGAGCGACTGCAGGTGGCGCCGGTTGGCCTCGGTGCAGGTGACGACGAACCGCGCGGCGCGCAGCTTGCGCGCCAGCAGGCCGCCGGGGTTGATCGCCGGCGACCAGATGTCGCGCGCGTGCGCCGTGAAGGAGAACGGCAGCCCGGTGATCCTGGACGCCCACCACGTCACCGTCGTCGCGCCGTGGGCGAAGTGCGCGTGCAGGTGGGCGACGTCCGGGCAGCGCGTGAGCTCGTCGGCCAGCGCGACGGCCTGCAGCAGCTCCTTGACGTAGACGTCGGGGAGCCGCCGGCCGGCGCGGGGCAGCTCACGCGCCATCTGGGCCAGCGCCGCGAGGGCGACGCGGGCCGTGCGCAGCGGGTGCCGGCGCGCGACGCGCCGCAGCGCGGGCAGGTGGGCCGGCAGGTTGCGCCGCAGCCAGCGTCTCAGCGTGCTGTTGCTCAGCGAGCCGGACCGCGGCAGGCAGACGGGCCGGGCGCTGATTCGCTCGACCACCGGATAGCTGTCCGCGCGCTCCCACGGCTCGACGGGCTTCATGACGAACAGCCGGACGGGTTGGCCGGCCTGCTCGACGCGCAGGATCTCGCTGGCGATGAAGGTCTCCGACAGGCGCGGGAACGCCTTCAGGACGTAGGCGATCTCAGGCATAGGCGCCCTCGACCACGCCGAGGAAGCGCTCGGTGCAGCGGCCCAGCGCGAACTCGCGCTCCGCGCGCGCCCGCGCGTGGGCGCCCAGCCGCTGGCGGTCGGCGGCGCGCCGCCCGAGTCCGTCGAGCGCGGAGGCGAGCGCCGCGGCGTCGCCCGGCGGCACCAGCACGCCGGCCTCGCCGTCGGTGACCGCGCTGCCGATGCCGGCGACGTCGCTGGCCACGACCGGGCGCATGCTGGCCATCGCTTCGAGCACGACGTTGGGCAGCCCGTCGCGGTCGCCGTGGCGGTCGACGATCGACGGCACGACGACCAGGTCGGCGGCGGCGTACTCGGCGGGCAGGCGGTCGTGCGTCCGCGCCCCGCACAGCTCGACGCGGCCGGCGAGGCCGAGCTGCGCGACGGCCTGCAGCAGCGCGCCGCGCTCCGGCCCCTCGCCGACGATGCGCAACGTGAACGGCACGGTGAGCCGCGACACCGCGTCGATGAGCACGTCGAAGCCCTTCTTCTCCACGAGACGCCCGACGGCGAGCAGCCGCAGGGTGCCGTCGCCGGCAGGCGCCTCGGGTGGGAAGCGCAGCAGGTCCACACCGTGGGGGATCAGGTGGACGTTGCGCGCGTCGGCCGGCAGCTCGCCGGCGACGTCCTCGTTGCACGCGATGACGCAGGCCGCCGCCCGCGTGCGCGCGGCCAGCACGTCGGGCGCGACCTTGCGGGCGTCGCGCGCGTGGATGCTGAAGCCGAAGGGCACGCCGAGCAGGCCCGCCGCGAGCTGGGCGACCTCGGCCGGCTCGTGCGCGAAGTAGCCGTGCAGGCCGCTCACCCCGCTGCCCTCGAGCCGCCGGGCGACCAGCTCGGCCTTGTCGGCCGGCGAGAGCACCTCGGGCAGGACGTCCAGCGAGCCGAGCAGGGCGGCGGCATCGGGCTGCGGAGGACCCGGGTCGCCCGGCTTGGTCGCGAAGAGGGCGCCGAGCCGGCCGCGGGCGTCGAGCGCGTTGAGCTCGTTGAGCGCGAAGGTCTCCGACAGCCGCGGGAAGCCGCTGGTGATGACCGCGACGCCCTCGTGGCGCTGGAACCGGCGGCCGTTGCGCCGCTTCGCCGGCAGCGCCGCAAGCCCGGTCGCCGGCAGCCCGGCGACCTCGGTCAGCGCCTCGACCGCGCGCTCGGTGCCCGCGTAGTCCGCGGCCTCGAAGCGCGGCCGCCGCCGGGCGAGCAGCATGTCGAGCGCGGCGCGCAGGGTGGCCGGCTCGAGGTCGTCGGGGTGCAGCATCTGCGCCAGGCCGCGCGCGTCGAGCATCGTCGCGCGAATGAGCTGCTCCTCGCTGGGGCGCACGCGCGGGACGAGCAGCGCGGGCTTGCGGGCGCGCATGATCTCGCCGACGGTGTTGTAGCCGGCCATCGACACGACGGCGCGCGCGCCGACGATCAGCTCGGGCAGGTCGTTGCGGTACTCGCACAGGCGGATCGGCAGGCCGGCGGTGAGCGCGCGCAGCCGCTCGACCTCGGCGGGGTTCATGAGCGGCCCGGCGACCATCACGGTCTGGCAGGGCAGGGGCGCGGCGCGGATCGCCTCGGCCGTCGCCGACAGCAGCGGGAAGCCGTCGTTGCCGGCGCCGGCGGTCACGAGCAGGTAGCCCGGCGCGATGTCGCCGGGACCGTCGGCGGGAGCGGGGGACCCGACGTAGCCGACGTGCAGCACCGGGACGTCGAGGCCGTCCCAGCCCATGCAGGCGAGCGCGTCGGGCGCCGAGGCGGGCCCGTAGACGAGGACCGCGTCGTAGTAGCGGCTGATCACGTCGCGCATCCCCGCGCCCCACTTGCGGCGGACGTTCTCGGCGCTGTCGTCGATGTCGCGCAGCCCGAGGACGAGCTTGCACGGGCGCTCTCGCGCGCGCAGCGCCTGCAGCGTCGGCTCGAGCTCGCCGCCGAGGCCGAGCGGCAGCTTGTCGATGACCGCGACGTCGGGCTCGAACGAGACCGCGGCCGCGAGGGCGATCTGCGCGCGCATGGAGCGCAGCTCCTCGATGTCGAGGAGCAGCCGCGACCGGTGCGTGCCGTCGGGGTCGCGGCGGCGGACCGGCAGCTTGACCGTGTCGGTGCGCGGGGGCACGGCGAAGAAGGGCTCGACCGCGCAGCCGGTGAGGATCAGCGACGAGACGTCCTCGTGTGCGCGCGCGAGGCAGCCCGCGATGGCCAGCGTCCGGCGCAGATGGCCGAGCCCGACCATC
>DASXRF010000357.1:0-6179 GCA_036506755.1 Solirubrobacteraceae bacterium
TAGCCGCCGAGCATCAGCAGCGCCACGACGATCATCACCGCGCCCATGCCGGCCTGGAGGCGACCGGCGTGACCCGAGAGGCGCCGCGTGACCCGCCGCCCCCCGAGCATCAGCGCGTAGAGCACGACGGCGCTGCCGGCGCCGTAGGCGAACGCGACGGCGAGCCTGCCGGCGGTGAACGTCTGCGAGGCCGACACGGTGATGACACCCGCGAGGATCGGCCCCGCGCACGGCGCGTAGACGAGCCCGAGGCTCGTGCCGACGAGCAGCCCTGAGCCGAAGCCCTCGCCGCCCGACGCGCGCGCCGCGGGGGCCAGCCGGCTCAGCCAGGCCTCCAGCCGCGCGCCGGCGCGCGGGACGACGAGCGCCAGACCGAAGGCGAGCAGCACCGCGATGGCCACCTTGCGCAGCACGTCGTCGGGCAGCCCGAGCGCGTCGACGACGTAGACCAGCGCCACCGTGGCGAAGGTGAACGAGAGCGCGAGGCCGGTGACCACGCCGAGCGGTCGCCGCCGGCCGCCCGTGACGCCCGCCGACAGGGCGACGGGCAGGACGGGCAGCACGCAGGGCGACAGCGCCGTCGCCGCCCCGGCGACGAAGGCGAACGCGATCAGCACGGTCACGGCGCCAAGCCTCGCAGCGCATCCTTTCGGAATGCTTACGTCCGGCGCCGCCGTAAGGGAATGGCAAGACCTGTCGGGGAGACTCGGTGCGTCCGCTCCCGACGACAGGAGGAAGCCCCATGTTCCGCCCCGCGATCCTGGCCTGCGCACTCGCCGGCGCGCTCGCCGCCGGCTGCGGCCAGAGCGACGACAAGGAAGCCGCGGGGTCGGGGGCGATGATGAAGGAGAAGGCCGCCGGCGGCGCCATGAAGGACACCGCCATGGTCAGCAAGGACACGGCGACGGTGCGGGTCGTCAGCTCGAAGTACGGCCGGATCCTCGGCGATCGTCGCGGGCAGGCCTTCTACCGCTTCGACAAGGAGAAGACGCGCCGCAGCGAGTGCTACGGCGCCTGCGCGAAGTCCTGGCCGCCGGTGCTGAGCAAGGGCCGCCCGGCCGCCGGCAAGGGCGCCAAGGCCAGCCTCCTGGGGACGACGCGTCGCCGCGACGGCAAGGCGCAGGTGACCTACGCCGGCCGCCCGCTCTACTACTACACGGGCGACGCGCCGGGGCGCGTGCTCTGCCAGGGCGTCACGGAGTTCGGCGGCCGCTGGCTGGTGGTCAAGCCGAGCGGCGCGACCGTCGGCTGAGGCCCTGCGGATCCTGCGCGTGGGCCCGCGCGACGAGCCAGCTGACGTACCACGTGCGCAGCTCGGCGTCGCTGAGGGCGAACTCGCCGCCGGGCTCGCGACCGAGATCCGCGGCGAGGGCCGCGACCGCGTCGGGGCCGGCCGGCCCGCCGAGGACGCCAGCGAGCATCGCGCCCGCCGCGGTCCGCTCGAAGTCGCCCGCGGACACCGCGGCGCCGTCGAGCAGCAGCGCCGCGTCGCCGGAGGCGAGCGTCACCCGCCACACGCCGGGCTCCGGGCCGCAGACGGCGCCCACGAACATCTCGCGCTCGAGCAGGAGGGCGTCGAGGAGCCGGCGGTCCCGCGGCCGGACGCACCACGGCCGCCGCACCGGGACGGCGGCGGCTCGGGCATCGGGGCAGTTCGGTCGCGGGCGCATGTCGCTGGAACGCGGGCGGCCGCCGGGAGTCGGCGGCAAACGGTCGCTGTCTCGCGCAACTGACAGACGCCGCCCGGAACCCAGGGTCGGGGCCGACCGGCGACTCTTATCGCGCCCTTACGCACGCCGCGCGTGAGTAGCCTGCGGCGATGCCCGCCCGCCGCATCCGCGTCGCGCCGGCGGCGGCGATGCGCGAGGGCTTCGAGGCGATCCGGCGCGAGGCGGGCGTGCCGAGCGCGTTCCCGGCGGACGTCCTCGCGGAGGCCGAGGGCGCCGCGCGCCGCACCCCCGCCGGCGACCGCGTCGACGGGCCCTTCGTCACGATCGATCCGCCCGGGTCGCGCGACCTCGACCAGGCGCTGCACATCGAGCGCCGTGGCGACGGGCACCGCGTCCGCTACGCCATCGCCGACGTCGGCGGCTTCGTCGCGCCGGCAGGCGCGCTCGACCGTGACACGCACGGGCGCGGCGTGACGGTCTACGCGCCCGACGCCAAGGTCCCCCTGCACCCGCCGGTGCTCTCCGAGGGCGCGGCCAGCCTGCTCCCCGGCGAGTGGCGCCCGGCGGTCCTCTGGACGCACGACCTCGACGCGACCGGGCAGGTGGTCTCGACCGACGTCGTGCGCGCCGTCGTGCGCAGCGCGGCCCAGCACACCTACGACGACGTGCCCGCCGAGCTCGCGCCGCTGCTGCGCGAGGTCGGCGAGCGCCGGCTGGCGCTCGAGCGCGCGCGCGGCGGGGTGCGCCTCGCCGTGCCCGAGCAGGAGGTCGTCCAGGACGGAGCCACGTGGATCACCCGCTACCGCGTGCCGGCGCCCAGCGAGGAGTTCAACGCGCAGATCTCGCTGCTCACCGGCATGGCGGCCGCCGCGCTGATGCTGCGCGCCGGCTACGGGATCCTGCGCACCCAGCCGCGGCCCGACGAGCGCGCGCTCGCCCGGCTGCGCCGCCAGGCCGCCGCGCTGCGCGTGGACTGGCCGGCGGCCACCTCGTACGCCGAGTTCGTCCGCGGCCTGGACCCGAGCGTCCCTGCGCACGCCGCGCTGCTGCAGGAGGCGACCGGCGTCGGACGGGGCGCCGCCTACACGGCCTTCGACGGCACGCCGCCCGCCGAGCCCGACCACTTCGCGATCGCCGCCCCGTACGCGCACGCGACCGCGCCGCTGCGGCGCCTGCAGGACCGCTTCGTCTCGGAGTGCTGCCTGGCCGCCCGGGCGGGGGCCCCGCCGCCGGCCTGGGCGCGCGCGGGACTGGCCGCGCTGCCCGCGGCCATGGCCGCGGGCGACCGCCGCGCGCACGCGGTCGAGCGCGGCGTGGTCGACCTCGTCGAGGCCGTCCTGCTCGCCGGCCGCGAGGGCGAGCGCTTCGACGCGGTGGTCGTCGACGACGGGCTCGTGCAGCTGCGCGAGCCCGCGGTCCGCGCCCGGCTGGAGGGCGGCTGCCCGGCGCCGGGCAGCGAGGTCGGCGTGCGGCTCGACCGCGCCGACCCCGCCACGCGGACCGTGGCGTTCTCGCTGGCGTAGCGCAGTGCGAGGGCGGGGGTCCCCGGCACAGCCCGGCGCGGGCAACCGGACGCATCTGCCGGGGTCCCTAGGCCGCGGCCGGCGCCAGCGGGAAGGTCACCCCGGTGAGCTGCTCGGAGAGCTCCCACAGCCGCTTCGCCGTCTCGGCGTCGCGCGCGGCGCCGCTGCGGCCGACGAGCGTCGGATGCCCGCGCTGCTCCTGGAAGCCGTCGGGGCCGACGAAGCTGTCGCCCGGGATGTCCTGCGTTGCGGCGTAGAGCGTCGGCAGCGCGCCCATGTCCTCGCTCTGGGCGATCACCCGGTTGGAGATCGCCATCACGGCGTTCTGGATGAAGCTGCCCGTGTGCTGCTGCAGGTTGGTCGCGGCGTAGCCGGGGTGCGCGGCCATCGCCCGCACGTGCGAGCCGGCCGCCGTGAGGCGCCGCTGCAGCTCGCCGGTGAAGAGCAGGTTGGCGAGCTTGGACTGGCCGTAGGCCGGCCAGCGCTTGTAGCTCCCGCGCTCCCAGTTGAGGTCGTCGAGGCGGATCTTGCCGATCCGGTGCGCGCCCGACGACACGGTGACCACGCGGTCGCCGATCCGCGGGAGCAGCAGGTTGGTCAGCGCGAAGTGCCCGAGGTGGTTCGTGCCGATCTGCAGCTCGAAGCCGTCCTTCGTGCGCGTCTCCGGGGTGGCCATCACGCCGGCGTTGTTGATCAGGATGTCGAGGTCGCCCTCCCATCCGTCGGCGAACGCGCGGATCGACGCGAGGTCGGCCAGGTCCAGGGGACGCACGTCGACGGCGCCGGGCATGTCGGCGGCGGCGCGCTCGCCCTTGGTCGTGTCGCGCACCGCGAGGGTGACGCGCGCGCCGGCGCGCGCGAGCTCGCGGGCGGCGATCCGGCCGATCCCGCTGTTGGCGCCCGTCACCACCACGGTTCGACCGTCGAGGCTGGGGAGGTCTGCGGCCGTCCACTTTGATGAAGTCATGGCCGCCAATCTAAACCCGGGCCGAGGACGAGGAGGTATGGCCGCGATGGGCGACCGCTGGTTCGACCGCGAGGAGCTCGAGCAGCTCTCGCGACCGACGATGGACCGCGCGATCGAGGCGATGGACGCCGGCGACCTCGACCGGGCGCGCAGCCTGTGCGACGAGATGAAGCACGAGTGGCTGATGCTCCACGACCTGATGGCCGAGTCGATCCTCGGCCTGATCTCGTTCGTGCAGGACAAGCTCGGCGACGAGGGCGTCAGGGAGGCGTGGGAGCAGAGCACCGAGAAGGGCTGGAAGCGCCATCACGACGCGATCGGCCGCATCGACCGCCGCCGGCTCGTCTACCTGCTGGCGGCGACGTGGCGCGCCCACTCGGGCTCGGGCGTCGGCGAGCACCCCGGGCGCTTCACGATCACCGAGGACGACGAGAAGATCACCTTCACGATGAACCCGTGCGGCTCGGGCCAGCGGCTCGTGCGCAAGGGCCTGTACGAGTCGGCCGGCTATGGGCGCACGCGGCAGGCGCACGACTGGTCCTACGGGCGCGAGGGCTTCCCGCTGTACTGCACGCACTGCTCGTTCATGAACGAGAAGCTGCCGATCGAGTGGAGCGGCTACCCGCTCTACCCGTCCGACCCGCCGGAGGACTTCTCGACGGACCCGTGCACCTGGTACTGGTACAAGGAGGCTGACGCGATCCCCGAGCGCCACTGGGCCCGCTACGGCGCGATCAAGCCGGCGCGATGAGGCGGGCGCTGGTCACCGGCGCGGCGCGCGGCATCGGCGCCGCGATCGCCGACCGGCTGCGCGGCGACGGGCTCGAGGTCGTGACGCTCGACGTCGCGCCGGGCTGCGACCTGCGCGTCGACGTCGCGATCGGCGACCTGGCGCCCGGCGACTTCCGCGACTTCGACGTCGTCGTCTCCAACGCGGCGATCACGAACACGATCGCCCCCGCCCACGCGATGCGCGCCGAGCAGTGGCAGCGCGATATCGACGTCAACCTCACCGGCGCGTTCCGCGTCATCCAGGCCTGCCTGCCCGGCATGCGCGAGCGGTGCTTCGGGCGGATCGTCGTCATCTCGTCGGGCGCCGCCACGGGCGGCCTGTCCGGGCAGGTCGCCTACGCGGCGTCGAAGGCCGGCCTGCTGGGCATGGTCAGGACGCTCGCCGTCGAGGGGCTGCGCCGCGGCATCACGGCCAACGCGGTGCTCCCCGGCATGATCGCCACCGAGCAGGTGCGCGCGATGCCCGCCGAGGTGCTCCAGCGCCTCGACGCCGCCCTGCCGATGGGCCGCATGGGCGAGCCCGGCGAGGTCGCCCACCTCGTGGCGTTCCTGGCCTCGGACGGCGCCGGCTACGTCACCGGCCAAGCCATCGAGATCAGCGGCGGCGCCGATCTCAACCTCCTGTCGCTGGGCAGCGCGCGCCAAGACTGACCGGGGGACAGGGATGTCCCCCTCCCGCGCGAACGAAGTTCGTGCCAGCGACCGGATGTCGCCGCCCATTACGAGATGAACACACGCACCGCGGCTCGCTGCCCTTAGCTGCGCGCCCTCGCGGCCGGTACGGGACCGGCCGCAGGCGAAAGGGGTACGACGGTGAAGCTCAGCACGCTGCGCGCACGCGCGTGGAAGGCCGGCGCCGCGGCGGCGGCCGGCGGGGCGGTGTTCGTGGCGGTCGGCGCCGCCAACCCGACCGCCGGGCCCGCCCTCTCGAACGTGCCTTCGGCCAACGAGAAGGCGGCCGGTTACGCGCCGGCCACGAAGCTCTCGCCCCAGCTCCAGCAGGTCGCCTGGGCGCAGGGCGCGACGAAGCTCGAGAACCCGGACGGGATCGTCGCCTTCTACGGCTACGAGAACGACGTGCCGCACATGCTGCCGACGCCGGACAGCCAGGACGAGGCGGTCAAGACCGAGCCCGACAAGAACACCTACCTCGTCTTCGCTCACGGGCTGTCGGGTCCCGACCCGTCGTACGACTACGGCACCCACTTCCTCTACCAGGGCCACGAG
>DASXRF010000358.1:0-3395 GCA_036506755.1 Solirubrobacteraceae bacterium
CGGCGGCGGAGGCGTTCTTCAAGGACGCCGACAAGAGCGACCACCGGACGCGCGCGGCGGCGTACGGCGAGGCGATGGAGCGGATGTACCAGAAGTACCCGACCGACCGCGAGGTCGCCATCTTCTATGCGCTGTCGCTCCAGGCGACCGCCGACCCCAAGGACAAGACGTACGCGCGGCAGAAGAAGTCGGCGGAGATCGCCGAGAAGGTGTTCGCGGTCGAGCCGGATCACCCGGGCGCCGCGCACTACATCATCCACGCCTACGACTACCCGTCGCTCGCCCAGAAGGGCCTGCCCGCGGCCGGGCGCTACGCCCAGTTCGCGCCGGCGGTGCCGCACGCGCTGCACATGCCCTCGCACATCTACGTGCTGCTCGGCATGTGGCCGGAGACGATCAAGGGCAACACCGTGGCCGCCGAGGCGGAAAAGCAGCGCGGCAACCCCGACGACCGCATGCATGCGATCGACTACCTCGTCTACGGCTACCTGCAGCAGGCGCAGGACGCCGACGCCGAGCGCATCGTGGACGAGGCGCGCGGCATCATGCGCGAGCTCGCCGCGAAGAACTACAACTCCGGCCGCCCGACCGCGCACTTCGCGATGGCCGCCGTCGAGGCGCGCTTCGCGATGGAGCGCGGCCGCTGGGGCGAGGCCGCCTCGATCGACCCGCGGCCGAATCGCTTCCCCCACACCGAGGCGATGATCTACTTCGCCCGCGCCATCGGCGCCGCGCGCCTCGGCAACGCCGCCCGCGCCCGGGCCGACGTCGATCGCCTGGCCGAGCTGCGCGACGCGCTGCTCCAGAACAAGGACGGCTACTGGGCCGAGCAGGTCGAGATCCAGCGGCGGGGCGCGGCGGCCTGGCTGGCGCGCGCCGAGGGCAAGAACGACGACGCGCTGGCCATGATGCGCGCGGCCGCCGAGCTCGAGGACTCGACCGAGAAGCACAACATCACGCCCGGCCCCATCGCCACCGCCCGGGAGCTGCTGGGCGACATGCTGCTCGAGATGAACCAGCCGGGGCCGGCCGTGCGCGAGTACGAGGCGTCGCTCAACCGCGCGCCCAACCGCTTCAAGACGCTCTACGGGGTGGCGCGCGCGGCCGAGCTGGCCGGGGATCGCGACAAGGCCCGCGCGTACTACACGAAGCTCGTCGGCGTGGCGGCGGCCTCCGACAACCAGCGGCGTGAGCTGGCGCACGCCAAAGCGTTCCTCGGAACCAAATGAGCGCCGTCGTCGTCAAGGGCGGCGGGGCCACGCTCGTCCAGGAGGTCTGGGCGGGGCCGCACCACCTCGTCGCCGATGAGCCGACGGCCGACGGCGGGACGGGCACCGGACCGAATCCCTACGACCTGCTGCTCGCCGCGCTCGGCAGCTGAACGTCGATGACGCTCGCGCTGTACGCGCGACGAAAGGGCTGGCCGCTGACGGGCGTGACCGTACGGCTGGAGCATTCCCGCATCCACGCCACGGACTGCGCCGAGTGCGAGACGAAAGAGGGCAAGATCGACCGGATCGAGCGCGAGATCGTGCTCGAGGGCGCGCTCACCGACGAGCAGCGCGCGCGACTGCTGGAGATGGCCGACCGCTGCCCGGTGCACCGCACGCTGGTCTCCGAGATCAACATCCGGACCCGGCTGGCCGCGGCGTGATGATCGCCTCGGCCCGGATGTACTCGTGGTCGCCGTCGCTGGCCGCGGCCTGGAACCGCCTGCTCGGCTGGGTCGCCGAGCGCGCCGGCGTGCGTCTCGAGGTGATGGACCAGGCCGACCCCATGCCGCTCGACGACATCTGGCGGCGCGACGATCTGGCGTGCGGGTTCATGTGCGGCTACCCGTGGGCGCTGCGCAAGGACAAGCCGCATCTGCTGGCCGCGCCGGTGGCCTCACCCGCGCGCTACGGCGGCCGGCCCGTCTACTTCACCGACTTCATCGTGCGCGCCGACGGCCCGTACAAGTCGCTGCCCGACACGTTCGGCGGGCGCATCGCCTACTCGACCGAGCATTCGCACTCCGGCTACAACGCCCCGCGGTTCCACCTGCTCGGCTACCGCACCGCCGCCCGCCCGACCTTCTACCGCGAGGTCATCGGTCCGTTCATCCGGCAGATGCCCTGCGTCGACGCCGTGGTGGACGGGCGCGCGGACGTCGCCGCCGTCGATGGCTACGGCCTCGAGCTCTTGCAGAAGCACGCGCCGGAGGCGGCGCGACGCGTGCGGGTCGTCGAGTCGACGGTCGCCGCGCCGAGCGCCCCGCTCGTGGCCTCGCCGCTCATCGACGCCGCGACCCGCCAGCGTCTGACGACCGCGCTCCTGTCGGTCCACGAGGCGCCCGAGATGCGCCCCACGCTCGACGATCTCCTGCTCGCCCGCTTCGTCGCGGTCGCCCCCGAGGACTTCCAGGTCTTCCTCGACCGCGAGCGCGCCGCCGAAGCCGCCGGCTACCCCAAGCTCGCGTGAGAACGCTCGTCCGCGGCGGCTGGGTGGTCGGCTTCGCCGGCCGGGGCCACACGCTCATCCGCGACGGCGTGGTCGCCTTCGAGGACGATCGCATCGTGCACGTCGGGCCACGCTTCGACGGCGCGGCGGACCGTGAGATCGACGCGCGGGACAAGCTCGTGTGCCCCGGCTTCATCGACACCCACGTGCACTCGGGCCATCGCGCCTCGCACCGTCTCATCACCGACACCGGCCGTCCCGACTACTTCGGCCAGCCGTTCTTCGAGATCAGCGTGCCGCGCGAGGGCACCCGCGTCGGCGGCGATCCGCGGTACGTCCGACCCGACGCGCCGGGCGCGGAGGCGGGCAGCCGTCTGCTCGCGACCTTCACCGTGGCCGAGCTGCTGCGCAACGGCGTGACCACGTTCATGGAGTTCGGCAGCCAGCGGCGGGTTCAGGAAGCGCTCCTGCCCGAGGTCGAGCGGCTCGGCATTCGCGGTTATCTCGGCGCCGGCTACGACTCGGGCCGCTGGGTGGGCGCCGCGCGCGACGGGCGCCTCACCCGCGTGGTCGACGAGGCGGCGGGCGTCCGGGAGTTCGAGGCGGCGCGCGAGTTCATCACGCGGGTCGACGGCGCCGCCGGCGGGCGCGTTCGCGGTCTGCTCGCCCCCCGCGAGGTCGAGACGTGCAGCGTCGACCTCCTGCGCGCCACGCGCAAGGCGGCGGACGAGCTCGGGATGCCGATCGTCACCCACGCCGCCTACAACGTCCACGAGTTCTTCCAGATCGTCACCGAGCACCGGATGACGCCGATCGAGCTGCTGGACTCCCTCGGCTTCCTGGGTCGCGACGTCACCATCGGCCACGGCAACCTCATCGCCGACAACGGCCTCTTGAGCTACTCGGGCGGGCGGGACCTCGAGCTGATGGGCACCCGCGTCGGCGGCGATCCGCGG
>DASXRF010000359.1:0-14892 GCA_036506755.1 Solirubrobacteraceae bacterium
GGTCGAGGGCCACACGCAGATCGACGTGGCCGCCGGAGGCGACGGCGGCCTCGCCGTCGGCTGGTTCGCCCAGGAGCTGACCGAGGGCGGGGACAACGGCCCGGCCGCGGTTCGCCTCGCGGTGCGCGACGCGGGCGGGCACGCCTTCCACGCCGCGCGCACGCTCGAGACCTTCGCCGAGCGCGCGCCCGACGGCGCCGGCGTGCACGTCGCGGTGGGCGCCGACGGCAGCGGCGTCGCCGGCTGGACCGGGCGTCAGGGCGACCGCTTCGTGGCGCGCGCCGCCGATGTGCGCTCGCGCGTCGGCCAGACGATCTCCGACCCCTCCGGCGACGCCGTCCTCGGCGGCGTCGCCGTCGGCCCAGGCGGGGCGGCGGTCGCCGTCTGGGTCCCGCCGCTCGATACGCGCTCCCCGCAGGTCTTCGCGGCGGTCCGTCCGGCCGCGGGCCAGGCCTTCGCCGGCCCCGAGACCGTCAGCCCGCCCTACCGCGAGATCGCCTCGCCCACCGTCGGCGTGGACCCGCGGACCGGGGCGGCGCTGGCGGCCTGGGTCGCGCGCACCGGCGACCGGACCCAGGCGATCGTCGTCGCGAGCCGCGCGGACCGAGCTCGCTGACGCTCACGCGCGCCGGGCGGCGCGCAACGCGGCGAGCTGGCCTCGCTCGCGGGTCGCGTCGCGGCGCAGGGCGACGCGCATAGCGATTCGCGTCGCGAAGGTGAGGGCCTGGCCGGCGTCGTCGAGCGCGAGGGCGCGGGGGCCGAGGCGGGCGAGCACGACCTCGCGGCGGCGGCGCGCGTGCAGCCCGAGCGGCTCGCCGGCGCGGTTGACCGCGTGCCCGCCGCGGTGGCGCAGGACGAGCTCGGGGCGCAGCTCGGTCGGCACGCCGGCGGCGCGGGCGCGCAGGCAGAGGTCGAGGTCCTCGTAGAGCAGGAACGCGCCGGGGTCGAACGGCCCGAGGCGGCGCAGCGTGGCGGTCCGCCCGGCGAGCGCCGCTGCTACGGCCCAGCCGACGTCGCGCGGGCGCTCGGCCCGCCACGGCTCGGCGCGCCGGCGCGCCGGCGGGGGAAGGAGCGGCGCGCCGGCGAGCAGCAGCCCGTCCGGCGTCCCCGGGACGGGGTGAGCGGTCTTCTGCACGCTGCCGTCGGGGTTGAGCAGGCGCGGCGCCACGAGCGCGTCACGCTCGGCGGCGCGGGCCGCGAGCCGCTCGAGCGAGACGCCGTCGAGCAGCTCGACGTCGGGGTTGAGCAGCACCGTGACGGCCGTGCGCACGCGCGCCAGCCCGGCGTTGTTGGCCGCGCCGAACCCGGGGTTGCCGTCGAGGATCGCGACCTCGGCCCCGCGCTCGCGCGCCAGGTCCGGGCCGCCGTCGCGCGACCCCGAGTCGACGATCACGAGCGGCGGGCGCTGCGCGAGGTGGCGGTCCAGCGAGTCCAGCAGCCGCGCGAGGTCCTCGCGCGAGTCGTGCAGGACGCAGACGATCGTGAAGTCGGTCACCGGGCCCCCGCGGCCGCGGCCTCGGCGAGGATCGCGCGCAGCGCGCGGGCGGCGTCGGCCCACGTCGGCAGCGCCGGGGCGGCGGCCAGCAGACGGTCGCGCTCGCCCTCGACGCGCAGGAGCGCCTCGGCCAGCGCGGGGGCGTCGCCGGGCGCGAAGCGAAGCGCGGCGGCGCCCAGCGTCCCGTCGTAGACCGGCAGGTCGGCCACGATCGCCGGCGTCCCATGGGCCAGGGCCTCGAGCGGCGGCAGGCCGTAGCCCTCGAGCCACGACGGGAGGACGACCGCGAGCGCGCCGGCGTAGAGGGCGTCGAGCTCGGCGTCGGCGACCGCGCCCAGCAGATGCACGCCCGGCCGGCCGGCGAGCGCCCGCGCCCGCCGGCCGGTCCCCGCCACGACGAGGTCGGCGCGCAGCCCGCGCGCCCGGGCGCGGGCGAAGGCGCCGAGCAGCAGCTCGGGCGCCTTGCGCGGCTCGAGCGCGCCGACGTAGAGGACGTAGCGGCCGAAGCGGCTCGAGCCTGGGGGCGCCGGCGACGCCGAGATGCCCGGTGCGACGACGTGCACGCTCGCGGGGTCCAGCCGCCAGCGCTCGACCAGCGCCGCGCGCGTCGGGGCGGCGTCGACGACGACGGCGGCCGCGCGGCGCGCCAGCGCGCGCGGCCGGGCGAGCGCGTGCCAGGCGCGCTCGTACGCGGTGAAGTCGCGCGGGCGCTCCTCCCACGAGAGGTCGTGAACGGTCACGACCCACGGAACGTCGCCGACGGCAACCGGCGAGGGCGCCGGCAGCCAGGCGACCTGCGCGTCACGGCCGGCGAGCCGCGCCAGCCGCGGACGGCCGCCGACCGCGGCGGCGCCGTGCACGACCCGGCCGGGGAGCGCCGTTCGCACGAGCGTCACGTTGGCCGCCGCGGGCGCGTCCGCGACCGAGCGACCCGGCACGACGAGGCGGTACTCGTCCTCCGGGAACGCCGCGGCCAGCGCGGCCGTCAGCTGTCGCGCGTAGCGCGCCACGCCGCGCGGCCTGCCCGCCAGCGCTCGCGCGTCGACCGCGACGATCATCCGGCTCAGGGCGCTACCGGCGCCCTTCCATCCGCAGCGCGATCGCCCGGTAGGCCGCGAGCGCGGGCTTGTTGACCGGCTCCCCGGACGGATCGGCGGGGTTGAGCTTGCGCAGCCCCGACCAGTCGAAGGAGTTCGGCGAGTTGGCGTCCGGCGTCAGCCACGTCGACCACGTCATCCGCTCGATGCGCCAGCGCCGGCGCTCGCGCAGCAGCGCGTTGAACGCGGCCCGCAGGCGCACCGCCTGGCCGCCCTCGGTCGTCTCCCAGCCGCCGTGGTTCACGGTCTTGCCCTTGGCCGACGGCCAGGTCAGCTCGGAGATCGCGATGTCGCGGCGCGCGTCGCCGTTGCGGGCCATGACCTCGCGGTTCAGGCGCACGATCTTCACGACGTTCTTCACGTGGCCGGAGAACGGGTGCACGGCGGCGAGGTCGAAGTTGCCCTTGATGCCCGCGCGGTAGGCGTCGGCGAGCGCGCGCCACGAGAAGTTCGCGAAGCCCGTGAGCACGACGCGCGCGCCGCGGTCGGCCGCCTTGATCGCCTGGTAGGAGGCGTGCAGCAGCTGGGCGTAGCGCGGGGCGAACGGCTGCGGCGAGCCCCAGTAGCGGTCGATGTTCGGCTCGTTCCAGATCTGCCAGTCGCGCTGGGGGCGGCGCGGCACGTCGCGGTGCTCGCCCCAGAACGAGCCGCGGGGCCCGTAGCGGTCGATCAGCGTCCCCAGGAAGTTGGTGTAGTCCTCGTCGCGCCGCGGCGGCGCGGTGAACCAGGGGTTCTCGCGCGCCCACTCGGGCGAGCGCAGGACGACGGGCAGCACGGTCATGTGGTGGCGCGCCGCCTGCTCGAAGAGCCGGTCGGTCGTGGTGAAGGTCGTCGGCACGCCGCCGCGGCCCGCCCGCCAGCCGTCGGGCACCGCGGAGCCCGGCGCGAGCGGCTGCATGTCGGACCAGTAGACGACGATCCGCACGGACTCCACGCCGGTCGCCTGCATGACGTTGAACTCGTGGGCGAGCTGGGCGTCGGTGCGCTCGAGCAGCACCCCGTCGGCCATCACCCCGAAAAAGCCGTGCGGCACGCGGCGCTCGGCGGCGCGCGCGGGCGCGGCGGCGACCAGGGCGAGCAGGGCGCAGGCGATCAGGGCGCGCACGGCGCTTGGCAACCTAGCCGCCGGGTAGGGTGGCGCGCGAATGAGGTCCGGCCGCGTCGCGCTCGTCCACGACTTCCTGCTCGACATTCGCGGTGCGGAGCGGGTTTTCGCCGCCATCTGCGACCTCTATCCCGACGCCGATCTCTTCACCGCCGTCTACGACGAGGCGGGCACCGAAGGACGATTCAGCCATCGCCGCGTCAACACCTCGTTCCTCCAGCGGTTGCGGCCGACCGCGCGCACGTTCCGCGCGCTGCTGCCGCTGTACCCCTACGCGATGGAGTCGCTGGACCTGCGCGGCTACGACGTCGTCATCTCGAGCTCGAGCGCCTGGGCGCACGGCGTGATCGTCGACGAGGACGCCGTGCACGTCTGCTACTGCCACAACCCGTTCCGCTACGCGTGGAACGCCCGCGAGGAGACGCTGCGCGCGCGCGGCCCGCTGGCGCGCGCCGCGCTGGGGGCGATCTTCCAGCGCTGGCGCCAGTGGGACTGGATCGCCGCCCAGAAGGTCGACCGCTACGTCGCCAACTCGGTCACGACCGCGCGGCGCGTGCGCCGGTACTTCTCGCGCGAGGCGACGGTCCTCTACCCGCCGGTCGAGGTCGAGCGCTTCCGCGTCGCCGGCCCGCGATCGGTGGGCGACGAGTACGTCGTGCTCTCCGAGCTGATGCACCACAAGCGCATCGCGGTGGCGATCGAGGCGTTCAACCGGCTGCGCCGCCCGCTCGTCGTGATCGGCAACGGTCCCGACGAGCGGCGCCTGCGGCGGCTGGCCGGCCCGACCGTGCGCTTCGAGGGCCGGGTGAGCGACGCGCGCGCCGCTGAGCTGCTGGCACGCGCGCGGGCCCTCGTCGTCACCGCGACCGAGGAGTTCGGCATCGCGGCGGTCGAGGCTCAGGCGGCCGGGCGCCCGGTCATCGCGCTCGCCGAGGGCGGCGTGCGCGAGACGGTCCTGGAGGGCCTCACGGGCGCCTTCTACGACCGGCCCGATCCAGTAGCGCTGATCGCCGCCGTCGAGTCCTTCGACGCGCTCGGCGTGGACCCGATGGCGTGCCGCGAGAACGCCGAGCGCTTCGACGTCGGCCACTTCCGGCACGGCCTGCGAGCGCTCGTCGCCGAGGCGTGCGCCTCCGAGCGCCCGGCGCGCGAGCGGCGGCGGCGCCCGGCGCGCGGGCTCGCGCTACCGGCGGAGCGCGGAGGAGGCGTCGAGGCGCTGGTTCAGCCGCCGGCGCCCTCTTGAAGGTCGCGGCGGTCGTCCCCAACCACGACGGACGGCACTGGCTCCCCGGCTGCCTGCGCGCGCTGGCCGCGCAGACGCGCGCGTTCGACGAGATCCTCGTCGTCGACGACGGCTCGACGGACGGCTCGCCCGAGCTGCTCGCGCGCGACTGGCCCGCGGTGCGGGTGCTGGCGCTCGGGCGCAACCACGGCTTCGCCGCCGCCGCCAACCGCGGGCTGGCGGCGGTCGCGCCGGACTGCGACGCCGTGGCGCTCGTCAACACCGACGTCGAGCTCGCGCCCGACTGGCTGGCGCGCGTCGCCGCCGCGCTCGAGGGCGATCCGGGCGCCGCGGCGGTGGCCTGCAAGATGGTCTCGCTGCGGGAACCCGGCCCGCCTGCCCTGCTCGACGACTGCGGCGACGTGCTGCGCCGCGACGGGGTGTGCGAGCAGCGCGGCCGCGGACGCGCCGACGACGGCCGCTGGGACGCGCCCGGCGAGGTGTTCTCGGCGTGCGCCGGAGCGGCGCTGTACCGGCGCGCGGCGGTGGTGGCGGCCGGAGGCTTCGACGAACGCTTCTACGCGTACCTGGAGGACGTCGACCTCGGGCTGCGGCTGCGCCTCGCGGGCTGGCGCTGCCGCTACGAGCCCGCGGTCGCCCGCCACTGGGGCGGGGCCTCGGCGGGCGGGCTCGACCGCCCCGTCGCCGCCTGGGTCGAGCGCAACACGCTGCTGCTCTGCGCGCGCGCGTTCCCGGCGCGCTGGTGGGCCGGGCCGGTCCTCTACCGTCAGCTGGCCTGGCTCGTCGCCGCGGCGCGGGCGCGCCGGCTGGGCGCCTTCCTGCGCGGGGCGCTCGCCGCGGCGCCGCTGCTGCCCGCGTTCGTCCGCGAGCGCCGGTCGCTGCGCGAGCGCGCCGTGGTCCCGATCGAGGAGGCCGTCCCGCCGCGGCCCTGGCGCGGCCCGCGCGCGGGCGGACACCCGCGAGCTTCACATTAACTCAAATAGGGGTCAGACCCCTGTGCGCTGCGGCGTGGCGGCGCGCGGCAGCGACAGCCAGACCTCTGCGCCCCCGTCCGGGGAGGCGCCGGCGTCGGCGGCGCCGCCGTGGGCCTCGGCGACCGCGCGCACGAGCGCGAGCCCGAGCCCCGTGCCGTCCGGCGCGCGCCCGGCCCGGCTGAAGCGCTCGAAGGCCACGGGCAAGAAGCCCGGCGGAAAGCCCTCGCCCTCGTCGTTGACGTGCACGCCGACGCGGCCGTCGTCGGCGGCGGCGCGCAGGCGGACGGTGCCCGCGCCGTGGCGCAGGGCGTTGTCGACGAGGTTCGTGAGCGCCCGGTGCAGCGCCGCGGCGTCGCCGGCCACCGCCACCCCGCGGGGCGCGTCGACCTCGATCGTCCGCCCGAGGGCGCGGGCGCGCGCCGCGAAGACCGCCGCGACGCCGTCGAGCAGGTCGGCGACCTCGACCTCGTCGCGCTGCTCGAGCGCCCCCTCGTCGGCGCGCGCGAGCAGGAGCAGGTCGTCGGCCAGGCGCGTCAGGCGGTCGGCCTCCTCGGCGACGGAGTCGAGCGCGGCCTCGAGCTCCTCGCGGGGCCGCGGGCGCGAGCGCGCCAGCTCGAGCTCGGCGCGCAGCACGGCGAGCGGGGTGCGCAGCTCGTGGCTGGCCTCGGCCACGAAGCGCCGCTCGTGCTCGAGCGCGCGCTGCAGGCGCTCGAGCATCTCGTTGAGCGTGCGGCCCAGCCGCGCGAGCTCGTCGTCGGAGCGGGGGATCTCGAGCCGGCCGCCCGGCTCGGCGGCCGAGATCGCCGCGGCCTGGCGGCGCATCGTCTCGAACGGGCGAAACGCGCGCCGGGCGATGAGGTAGGCGGCCAGCGCCGCGGCGAGCAGGCCGGCGAGGCCGCCGATGATCAGCTGCTCGGCCAGGCGGTCGAGGGCGTGGTTGCGCTGGGCCAGTGGCGAGCTGGCGACGATGACGAGCTCCCGCCCGCGAAATCGCCCGGCCGAGACGAGCACGCGCCGGCTGCCCTGGTGCACCGGGGCCAGGCGGCGGGCGGCCAGCGCGCGGCGAAGCGTCGCGGCGCCGAGGAGCGCGCGTGGGCCCGCCGAGGCCGTCGAGCGCACGACGCGCCGCGCCGGATCGAGCACCTGCGTCCCGTCGGGACCCGGCGCGTTGAGTGGGTCGATCCCGTGCCGCGGCTCGGGGTCGGCGCGGCGCAGGCGGTCGGCGACGGCCGCGACGTGCTCGCGCAGCTCGCCGTCGATCTGGCCGTCGATCTGCGCCTGGACGCGGGCGTAGACGAACGCGCCGACCGCGCCGAGCACGACGGCGAGCGTCGCGGCCACCGCGAGGGCGAGGCGCACGCGGATCGAGAGCCGTCTCACGACGCGGCGCGCAGGCGGTAGCCGTGCCCGCGGACGGTCTCGATGCTCTCGACGCCGAACGGGCGGTCGACCTTGTTGCGCAGGTAGCGGACGTAGGCGTCGACGACGTTGGAGCGGTTCTCGTACTCCTCGTCCCACACGTGCTCGAGCAGGTCGAAGCGCGACAGCACCCGTCCGGGCGAGCGCATGAGCACCTCGAGCAGCGCGAACTCCGTGCGCGACAGCGCGATCTCGGCCTCGCCGCGCCAGACGCGCCGCGCCGCCGGATCGAGGCGCAGGTCGCCGACCTCCAGGACGGTCGGGCGCTCGCCCGGCCGCCGGCGGATGAGCGCCCGGAGGCGCGCGGCCAGCTCGGTGAACGAGAACGGCTTGACGAGGTAGTCGTCGGCGCCGCTGTCCAGGCCGGTCACGCGGTCGTGCGTCTCGCCCTTCGCGGTGAGCATGAGCACCGGCGCCCACACGTCGCCGTCGCGCAGCGCCCGGCAGGTCTCCACGCCGTCGATGCCCGGCAGCATGAGGTCGAGCACGATCGCGTCGTAGGCGCGCGCCCCAGCCATCCACAGCGCCTGCTCGCCGCGGTCGGCGAGGTCGACGGCGAACCCCGCCTCGCGGAGCCCTCGGCGCAGGAGCTCCGCCATCTTCTTCTCGTCCTCGACGACGAGGACGCGCATCGTCACCCGGTCAGCGCCTCGACCACCGGGCGCAGGGCGGCGGAGCGCGCGGTGTCGCCCCAGTCCTCGATCGTGGCGTCGATGCGGCCGACCGCCTCGCGCACGTCGACGATCACCGGCGGCTCGGGCGATGCCGCGATCGCGTCGCGCACGCGCCGCCACTCGGCGTCGTCGAGATAGGGGCAGATCACGACGGCATCGTAGGCATGCCGCCGGCGCAGCCGGCGCGGCGCCCGGCGCACCGGCACGAGGTCGACGTCCGCGCACAGCGCCAGGCGGCGCGAGATCGCGGTGGCGAGGACCCCGCTGGCGTAGGCGACGAGGAGCCTGGGCGCAGGCTCCCCGCCGCTGGCTCGCGGAAGGACGCGGGGCAGGAACGAGAGGCTGGCGATCGCGGTCATCGCGCAAGTCTGCGGAACGGCCCATGAGAAACCGGTGAGAGGTACGTTGCGGCTGTGTCACGAGCGTGGGGGACCGCCGCGCTCTTCGCTGCGGCGGCCGCGCTGTCGGCGTTCACGATCCTCCGCGAGATCGGGCCGCACGACGAGGGGCTCATGCTGCAGGCGGCCGCTCGCGTGGCCGCCGGCGAGTGGCCGTACCGCGACTTCTGGTTCAACTACGGGCCCGGCCAGCCGCTGGTCCTGGCCGGGCTGTGGAAGGCGTTCGGGCCGTCGCTGCTGGTCTGGCGCGTGCTGCGCGTGGCCCTCGACGCGACGGTCGCGGTGCTGGCCTCGACGCTCGTCCGCCGGCACGCGCCGGCGTGGCAAGCCGTGCTCGCGTGGGCGGCGGTGGCGGCCGCCATGGCCTGGCCGACGGGGCCGGGCGCGAACCCGGCGGCGATCGCCCTCGTGCTCGGGGCGCTGCTTGTTGCTGCGCGCTCGCCCGTCGCGGCGGGGGCGCTGTGCGGGGTGGCGGCGCTGTTCCGGCCCGAGCTCGGCGCGGCCGGCGCGCTGTCGGTCGCGCTGGCCGGCGGCGGCGTGGCGTCCCTGATCGCCGCCGCGGGCGTGGGGATCGTGCTGTGGGCGCCGTTCGTCGCCGCGTCGCCCGACGACGTCGTCGACGACATGGGCGGCTTCCTGCGCGTGCAGCACCTGCAGCGGCTGCCGCTCCCGCTCGACTACGACGGCCCGGCCGATCCGAACAAGGTCCTCGAGTTCTACTTCCCGCTGCTGCTGCTGGCCGGCTCGGCGCTCTGGCTCGTGCGCCGGCGGGCGCTGTGGCTAGCGCCGCTGATCGCCGCGGGGGTGCTCTACCTGGTCGGGCGTCCCGACGAGTTCCACCTCGCGCCGCTGTCGGTCGTCCTCGCCGTCGGGCTCGCGCTCGCGGCGGCGGGCGAGCGCTCGCGTGCGTGGCGCGGAGCGCTCGTCGCCGCGCTGGCGCTGGTCGCGGTGCACGGGCTCGAGCGCCGCGCCGGTCAGCTGCTGCACCCGCCCGCGCTCGCCGCGGTGCCGGCGCCGGTCGCCGACGGCGTGAAGACCTCGCCCGCCGACGCGCGTGCGCTGCGCGCGCTGCTGCCGCGCCTGCGCGCCCTGGCCCCGCACGGGGCGCCGATCTTCGTCGCGCCGCCGCGCTTCGACCGCGTGCGCGTCGGCGACCCGCTGCTCTACGTCCTGGCCGGCCGGCCGAACCCCACGCGCTACGACGTCATCCAGCCCGGCGTGGTGACCACGGCGCGCGTGCAGCGCGAGATGGTCGGCGACCTCGCGCGGGCCCGCCCGCCCGTGGTCGTGCGCTGGCGCGACCGGCGCGCGCTCGAGATCGAGCCGAACGCGTCGGCGCGCTCGAGCGGCGTCACGCTGCTCGACGCGTGGCTGCGCTCGCGCTACGGGGCGCCCGAGCGGTACGGGCCCTATGTGCTGCTTCGCCGGCGGGACGGCGGGTAGAGTCGGCGGATGCTGCCGCACCTGATTTCGGTCTCTCTCGTGGCGCTCGCCCTCGCGCTGGCGCCCGGCTCGGCGACCGCCCGGACGCGCGACGCGTCCCGCTTCGCCGCCTTCGCGGCCGGCGCGCGGGTCAGCGGGACGCTGCACTTCGCGATGCGCTTCGAGGGCGACCGCGAGCGCTGCGCCGAGGCCGGCACGTGCGGGATCTCCGGCACGGCGAGCGCGCGGCTGCGCCTCGACCGCAACCGCCCGGCGCGCGTGCGCGGCGACGTCGTGTCCCTGCCCGTCCGCGGCACGGCGACCGGGCGGGTGCGCGACCTCGTCGCCGGGCGCGGGTGCGCCGACAGCGAGCCGAAGCGCCGCGCGGGCCTGGCCTTCGCCGGCGACGGCCACGGCCTGCTGCTGCGCCCCGGGCCGGCGGGCGCCGACGCGGGGATCGACGATCCGCTCGCCACCGCGTGCCGCGCCCCCGACCTCGCGAGCTTCGGCACGGCCGCGCTCGGCTCGATCCGGCTGCGCACGGTCATGCCGCGCGTCAACCGGCTGCGGGTCATGGTCCGCACGCGCCGGATCGTCAGCGCCCGGGGCTTCGCGGCGACGATCACGACGGCGGGCACGCTGGTCTTCAAGCGCTGAGGGCGTAGCGTTGCCCGGCGTGCTCGCCCGGATGGGGCTCGTCGTCCTCGCCGCCGTCTGCCTGGTCGTCGCCGTCCACGGCCTGGGCCGCCACGGGGACTGCGCCGGCGCCCTGCGCGCGGCCGCCGCGCTGCAGCCGGGAGAGGGCGGCGCGGCGCGCGCCGTCGCCCGCGACGTCGCCGGCGCCTGCGACGAGCCGCGGACGGTGGTGATCGCCGCCGCCTTCGTCGACCACGCCGGCGCGCGCGACGCCGCCACCGGCCTCGCCCGGCGACTGGTGCGCAACTCGCCGGACGCCTACGTCGGCTGGCTGACCCTCGGCCGCCTGCTGCAGACCTCCGACCCCGCCCGCGCCCGTGCCGCGCTGGCGCGCGCGCACGCGCTCAACCCGCGGGGTGTGCGACCCCGGCAGTAGCGTCGGCGTGGCCCGCACCGCCGGGTGCCGGGGACCCCAGGTGTCGCGCTTCGTCCCCGGGCTCCACGAGCGCCTCGCCCGCCGGCACGCGCTCGCGCCGGCCGACGAGGCGCTTGAGCGAGAGCAGCGGGCGCTCGAGCCCGTAGTAGCTGACCGCGGCGACGGCGGCGCTCGCCGCGACCCCGCCGACCGCCCAGGTGACGTACGGGTGCACGACGTGCACGTCGCCGAAGCCCCACCGCGACATCAGGTCCAGGACCGTCGGGTGCCAGAGATAGATGCCGTAGGACACGAGCCCGAGCCAGGCGAGCACCCGCGACGCCAGGATCCTCCGCGGCGCCCCGCGCGCGGGATCGCCGACCACCGCCGGCAGCATCAGCCCCAGCGCCACGGCGGCGTAGAGCGCGTGGCGCTCGAGGTACTGGCCGTTCGACATCGGGCCGAAGACGCGGTCGCCGAGCCCGATGCGCGTGCTCACCGCCCAGAACGCGACCGCGGCGAGGCCCCAGGCCGCCAGCGGCGCGCGATCGAGCGCGCCCACCCAGCGCGGGGCGCGGCCGCGGCGCTCGATCCACACGGTCAGCAGTGCGAGGCCCATGCCGAGCGCGAAGTGATCGAAGTAGGCGGGGAGTGCGAGCAGCGCCGGGTCGATGTGGACCTTGGCCGGGTCGCCCGACGCGAGGACCGCGGCCTTCCACGCCTCGGAGACCGCGACGAGCGCTCCCAGACCCATCAGCTCGGTCCGCAGCGCCCGGCCGGGCAGCCGGCGCTGCAGCGCCGCGTATACGGGCAGGAACGCGTAGAAGGCGACCTCGATCGACAGCGTCCAGGCCTGCGTCAGCCCGCCGCCGATCGTCGCCGTGCGGTACGTCTGGGCGAGCCCGTAGTACGCCGGCACGCCGTCGGCGGTGAAGACGCCCGGCGTGCCGAGCGCGAGCACCGTGACGGTGAGCGCCAGCCAGTAGGCGGGAACGATGCGCAGGAAGCGCCGCCACGCGTACGCGCCGGCCGCCGGCGTCGGCCCGCCGTCCACGCGGGCGAGCAGGAACGGGCGGTAGAGGAGAAAGCCCGAGATGAGGAAGAAGACCGTCACGCCGACGTCGAGGCGCTGGGCGTAGGGGCCGAGCGCCGTGTGGCCTTCGTAGGCGCCGCCGAAGAACGCCACGTGGGTGCCGAGCACGGCGAGCGCCGCGATCGCGCGCAGGGCGTCGACGAGCGGGAAGCGAACGGCTCGGACGTTCATGTGGGTGGCCTAGTCTGCCGCCCCCGGATGAGGGGCCGGACGTTCACGACCAACCTCGCCCTGATCGCGGCCGCCGGGGTGGCCGCGCGCGCGCTCTACCTCTTCACGATCGCCCGCCACGTCACCGGGATCGGCGACTGGCACTTCTACCACTGGCAGGCCAACCTCATCGCCGATGGCCAGGGCTTCGCCGAGCCCTACAAGTGGCTCTTCGAGCACCGGCTGTCGCCGTCGGCCGGGCACCCGCCGCTCTACCCGCTCGCCCTCGCCGGCGTCTCGGCGCTGGGCGGCACCGGCGAGCTCGCGCACCGGGCCGCGGGGCTGGCCTTCGGCGCGGCGACGATCGCGTTGGTCGGGCTGCTCGGGCGGCGCGTGGGGGGCGAACGGACCGGGCTGCTCGCGGCCGCGCTGTGCGCCGCCTACCCGCTCATGATCGCGGTGGACGGCGCGCTCATGAGCGAGACGCTCTACGGCGCGCTCGTCGCGGGCACGCTGCTGGCGGCGTACCGGCTGCTCGATCGCCCCGCGCCCGGCACCGCCGTGCTGCTCGGCGCGCTCATCGCGCTGGCCGCGCTGACGCGCTCCGAAGCCCTGCTCCTGCTGCCGCTGCTGGCGGTTCCGGTCGCGCTGCGGGCCCCGCGCCGCCGCGCCGCGCTGGCGGGGGCGAGCATCGCGGCGTGCGCGCTGGTCATCGCGCCCTGGGCGGTCCGCAACGAGGTCGCCTTCGGGCGCCCGGTGCTGATCTCGACCAACGACGCGACGGTCGTGGCCGGAGCCAACTGCCCGCTGACCTACCACGGCGTCAACCTCGGCGGCTGGGACATCCGCTGCATCTCGCGGCGGCGCGACGACAACGAGGCCGACCAGGCGGCGATCTGGCGGCGCGAGGGCCTCGACTACGCCCGCGACCACGCCGGCCGGCTCCCCGTCGTCGCCACCGTGCGGCTGCTGCGCGTGTGGGACCTGTGGCAGCCGCGGCGCCAGGTCGCGTTCGCCGAGGGTCGCCAGGTACGCGTCGAGCAGGCGGGCGTGGCCGCCTGGTTCGCGCTCGCCGTCGCCGCGGTGGCCGGCGCCGTAGCGCTCCGCCGCCGCGGCGAGCCGCTGCTCGTGCTCCTCGCTCCGGCCGCGGCGGTCTGCATCGGCTGTGTGCTCGGCTACGGGATCCCGCGGCTGCGCCACGCCTTCGAGCCGGCCGTCCTGGTCCTCGCCGCGGTCGGGCTGCAGGCCGCCGGCGCCGCGTGGCGGGAGCGGCGGGCGCGATGACGGCCCGGCGCTTCCGCGTCGCCCTGGCGGCGATCGCGCTCGCCGCGCTGGCGCTGCGGGCGCTCTACGCGTGGGTACTCGTCGGCGACGACCCGCTGCTGGGCGACGCGCTCGAGTTCCACCTGCAGGCCAACTACCTGGCCGACGGGCACGGCTACATCCAGCCGTTCCTCTTCCGCTCGGAGGGCATCGCTCGCGCGAGCGCCGACAAGCCGCCGCTGTACCCGCTGGTCGAGGCGGCCGTGTCGCTGCTCGGCGGGCGCACATGGGCCTGGCATCACCTCGTCGGCGTGGCCTGCGGCACCGGGACGGTCGCGGTGATCGGCCTGCTGGGCGCGCGCGTCGCCGGACGTCCCGCCGGCCTCCTCGCCGCCGGCCTGGCCGCGCTGTATCCGCTGCTCGTGGCCGCCGACGGATCGCTGCGCAGCGAGGCGCCCTACGCGCTGCTGATCGCGCTCGTCCTGCTGGCGGCGGTCGCGCTGCGCGAGCGGCCGACCACGCGGCGGGCCGCCGCGTTCGGCGCGCTCGTCGGGCTGACCACGCTGACGCGCGGCGAGGCGCTGGCCCTCCTCGCGCTGCTCGCGCTCGCCGGCACACCGCCACGACGGGCCGCGCTGGCCGCCGGGGCGTGCGCGCTCGTCCTCGCGCCGTGGCTCGTGCGCTGCTGGATCGTCTTCGACCAGCCCGTGCTGATCGCCACCAACGTCGGCGGCCTGCTGGCCGGCGCCAACTGCGACCGCACGTACGCGGGGCCGCTGCTCGGCCAGTGGGACCTCGCGTGCCTGCCGCCCCCGCGGCACGCCAACGAGGCCCGCGAGGCCGCGCGGCTGCGCGCGATCGGCCTGCGCTACGCCCGCGACCACGCGGGCCGCCTGCCGGCGGTGCTCGGGGCGCGGCTCGGGCGCTCGTTCGAGGCCTTCCGGGTGCGCCAGCAGGCGCAGATGGAGGCCTTTTACGAAGGCCGCAACCTGCGCGCCGAGCAGGCCGGCGTGGCGATGTACTACGCGCTGCTCGTCCTCGGCGCGATCGGCGTGGTCGTGCTGCGCCGGCGCGGCGGGCCGTGGCCGCTTCTCGTCGCGCCGTTCGCTCTGGTGGCCTTCGTCTCGCTGACCGCGTACGGCTTCACGCGCTTCCGGGTGGCCGCCGAGCCGGGCCTGGTCGTCCTCGCCGCCGTCGGGCTGGCGGCGTCAGTCGAGCGCGCCCGCGCGGCCCGCCAGCGCGCCCGCGGCCACGACGGCGACGAGCGTGAGGGCGGGCATCTCCCAGCTCCAGTCGATGGCGGCGCCGAGCGCCCAGACCGCCGCGCCGGCGAGCAGGCCGCCCGCTAGCGGCGCGTCGCGGCGCGCGGCCACGATGCCCGCCCACCCGGCGGCCGCGACGACGGCCAGCGCAAGGGCGAGGCCGACGAGCCCCAGCTCGGCGAAGGCCTCGAGCTCGAACGAGTGCGCGTCGTGGACGGGCTCGTCGATCGGCCGCCGGCGCAGCCA
>DASXRF010000360.1:0-10131 GCA_036506755.1 Solirubrobacteraceae bacterium
CTCGACCGCGCCGCCGTGCTCGGCGACGAGCGCCATCTCGGCGCGCGCGCCCTCGACGAGCTCGCCGACGAGCGCGTCCATGACCTTCGAGCCCTCGAAGATGTCCGCGTACTCGAGCAGGTCGGTCTCGTACGCGAGGACCTGCTGGATGCGCAGCGACCACTGCTGGTCCCACGGCCGCGGCAGGCCGAGCGCCTCGTTCCAGGCCGGCAGTTGGATCGCGCGCGCCCGCGCGGAGCGCCCAAGCGTCACCGCCAGGGCCTCGAGCACGATGCGCTGGACGTTGTTCTCGGGCTGGGACTCGGTCAGCCCGAGCGAGTTGACCTGCACGCCGTAGCGGAAGCGCAGGTGGCGCTCGTCCTGCACGCCGTAGCGCTCGCGGCCGATCTGCTCCCACAGCAGCGACATCGCGCGCAGCTTCGCGTGCTCCTCGACGAAGCGCACCCCGGCGTTGACGAAGAACGAGATGCGGCTGAACACCTTGCCCATGAGGTCCTGCGACACGCGCCGGTGGACGGCGTCGAGGACGGCGATCGCGTTGGAGAGCGCGTAGGCGATCTCCTGGACGGGCGTGGCGCCGGCCTCCTGCAGGTGGTAGGAGCAGATGTTGATCGGGTTCCACTTCGGGACCTCGGTGACCGTGTAGGCGATCATGTCGGCGATCAGCCGCATCGAGGGCCCGGGCGGGAACGCGTACGTCCCGCGGGCGAGGAACTCCTTGATGATGTCGTTCTGGGTCGTGCCCTGGAGCTTCGAGGCCTCGATGCCCTGCTCCTCGGCGGTGACGATGTAGAGGGCCAGCAGCCAGGCCGCCGTCGCGTTGATCGTCATCGACGTGTTCATCTCGCCGAGCGGGATGCCGTCGAGCAGGGTGTGCATGTGGCCCTTGTGGGCGACGGGCACGCCGACCTTGCCGACCTCGCCACGGGCGAGCTCGTGGTCGGCGTCGTAACCGGTCTGGGTCGGCAGGTCGAAGGCGATCGACAGGCCCGTCTGGCCCTTGGCCAGGTTCTTGCGGTACAGCTCGTTGGAGGCGCGCGCGTTGGAGTGCCCCGAGTACGTGCGCATCATCCAGGGCTTGTCGCGTTCGGGCAGGCGGTGCTCGGGCATCGACACATAGGGTACGGGGCTTGCGCCCGCTGACGTCGATCAAGCTGCGCGTGCAGGACCTCTTCGAGCGCGACCCGCTCGTCCCGCCGCGCCGCCTGCAGTTCGTCGGCGAAGGCGACTTCGCGTCGACCGGCGACGAGTTCCTGGGCCACCTGGTCGAGCTGGCGGGGCTCGAGCCCGACCACCGCGTCCTCGACGTCGGCTGCGGGATCGGCCGCATGGCCCGGCCGCTCGCGCGCTTCCTCGACGAGCGCGGCTCGTACGCCGGCTTCGACGTCAACCCGATCGGGATCGGGTGGTGCCAGCTGCACTACGCCGACGAGCGCTTCTCCTTCACGCTCGCCGACCTGTTCAACGCCCGCTACCACCCGACCGGCCGCCAGCGGGCGAGCGAGTACCGCTTCCCCTACGACGACGACTTCTTCGACGTCGCGGTCATGGCGAGCGTGCTGACCCACCTGCTCGAGGACGAGGCCGTCCACTACCTCGCCGAGACCACGCGCGTGGTGCGGCCCGGCGGGCGCGTGCTGGCGACTTTCTTCCTGCTCGACGACGAGTCGCGCGCCGCGATCGCCGCCGGCCGGTCGCGGCTGACCTTCCTCGACCCCGGCGAGCACGTCGCCGTGCTGCGCGACGACGTCCCCGAGGAGGCCGTCGCCTACGACGAGGCATGGCTGCGCGCGCGGGCCGACGTGCGCGACCTCCATCCCGGCGCGTGGCGCGGGCGCCCCGGACGCTCCTTCCAGGACCTCGTGGTGCTGTGCGCCTGATCGACGTGCGCCACCTCGGGCGTGAGCACGTGATCGGCGCGTGGCTGGTCGACGGCGTGCTCGTCGACCCGGGCCCCGCCTCGACGGTCGACACGCTCGTGCGCGAGCTCGGCGACGAGCGCCCGCGCGCTCTCGCGCTGACCCACATCCACCTCGACCATGGCGGCGCCGCGGGGACGCTCGTGCGCCGCTGGCCGGACCTCGAGGTGTGGGTGCACGAGCGCGGCGCGCCGCACCTCGCCGACCCGTCCCGGCTGCTGCGCAGCGCCGCGCGCCTGTACGGCGATGACATGGACCGCCTCTGGGGGGAGACGCTGCCGGTCCCGCGCGAGCGCATCCGCGTGCTCGGCGACAGCGACCGCCTCGGCGACTTCCGCTCGGCGTACACGCCCGGCCACGCGTCGCACCACGTCAGCTACCTGCACGAGCCCAGCGGCATGGCCTTCACCGGCGACGCGGCGGGCGTGCGCGTCGGCGACGGACCGGTCATGGCTCCCACCCCGCCGCCCGACGTGGACCTCGAGGCGTGGCGCTCGTCGCTCGACCTCATCGAGGGCTGGGGGCCGGTCGCGGTCGCGCCCACCCACTTCGGCCGCCACGACGACGTGCGCGCGCACCTCGCCGGCGTGCGCGCGTATCTCGACGAATGGGCGCCCCGCGCGCGCGAGCTCGACCGCGACGCGTGGATCGCCGCGTGGCGCGAGCACGTCGCACCGGCCAGCGAGGTGCCCGCGATCGAGCAGGCGATGCCGCCAGAACAGCAGTGGATGGGTCTGGACCGTTACTGGTCCGCGCGCGAATAATTCCCCGTTCGCCCGGCAAGGCGCTACAACTGTGTCTATGCCGCACACCATCGAGCGCCCGCGCGTCGCGGGCCCCGACAGTGGGCTGGGCGGCGCGTGGCGCGTGATCGTCCGCAACGACGACCACAACACCTTCGACCACGTGGCCAATAGCCTCGCGCGGACCATCCCAGGCGTCTCCGTCGATCGCGGGTACGCGTTCGCCAACCGCATCCACACCACCGGCCAGGCCGTCGTGTGGAGCGGACACCGCGAGCCCGCCGAGCTCTACTGGGAGCAGTTGCGCGACGACGGACTTACGATGGCGCCATTGGAGCGTGGCTAGCCGCGAACGAGATGCGGACCTCGGGCATCAGCACTGCTGCGGATGACCCCGGCGGCCGGGGCGGCGACACCCGGGCCGCGCGCGAGCGAGTGCTGCTTCGCCGCTACCACCAGGAGGGCGACGCGGGGGCGCGCGACCAGCTCGCCGAGGAGATGCTGCCGCTCGCCCGCGCCCTGGCCGGCCGCTACGTCGGCCGCGGCGAGCCGCTCGACGACCTCGTCCAGGTCGCCTGCATCGGGATCATGAAGGCCATCGACGGCTTCGACCTGGCGCGGGACGTGCGCTTCTCCTCGTACGCGACGCCGACCGTCCTGGGCGAGATCAAGCGCCACTTCCGCGACCGCACGTGGGCGCTGCACGTGCCGCGCGGGACGCAGGAGCTCCAGCTCAAGGTGGCCAAGGCGCGCGACGACCTCACCAACGAGCTCGGCCGCTCGCCGACCGTCGACGAGCTCTGCGGGGCGGTCGAGTCGACCCTGGAGGACGTGCTCGACGCGCTGCAGAGCGCGCAGGCGCACCGCACCCGCTCGTTCGACGAGCCGGCGGGCGAGGACTCGACGCTCGCCGAGTCGCTCGGCGAGTCCGACCCCGAGCTCGGCCGCGCGGAGATCCGCGTGCTGCTCGACGACGCGTTCGACGTGCTGTCCGACCGCGACCGCGAGATCCTGCGCCTGCGCTTCGAGGAGGACATGACGCAGACCGAGATCTCCGAGCGCATCGGCGTCTCGCAGATGCAGGTCTCGCGGCTGATCCGTCAGGCGCTCGCGCGGCTGCGGATGGACATCGAGTCCTCCAACCGCCAGCGGAAGATCAGCGCTGCGTAATCACGGCAGCACGAGGTGGCTGTCGCCGAACTCGTGCCACAGGTAGCCGTGCTCGAGCGCCGCGGCGTAGCAGCGCGCAAGCAGCTCGTCGCCGGCCGCCGCCTCGAGCAGCTGCAGGTGCGAGGCCGCGGGCTCGTGCCATCCCGTCAGCAGCCCGTCGATCGCGCGCAGGCCGCGCTCGGGGGTCACGACGAGCCCCGTCCAGCCGCCGCCGGCCTGCACCGTCCCGTCGGGCGCGGCAACGGTCTCCAGCGCGCGCACCACGGTCGTCCCGACGGCGACGACGCGCCCGCCCCAGCCGCGCACGGCGTTGACCAGCCGCGCCGTCGCCTCGGGGACCTCGTAGCGCTCCGGGTAGGGCGTCTCGTGGCGCTCGGGCGACGAGACGCCGGCGTGCAGGGTGACCGGCGCCACGTGCACGCCGCCGGCCACCAGCCGGGTGATGAGCTCGGGGGTGAACGGGCGTCCGGCGCTCGGCATCTCCGCGCTGCCGGGCTCGAGGGCGTAGGCGGTCTGGTAGGCCGCGAGCGGCCACTCGCGCCCGACGTAGCCGTAGCGGATCGGCCGGCCGTGGCGGGCGAGGTAGCTCGGGACCGGCTCGCCGGCGTCGACGCGGGCGAGCCACAGGCGCGCGCCCGCCGCGTAGGGCGCGACGACCTCCACGCTCGCGCCGCCGTCAAGCGTCAGGCGCTCGCCGGCGCGCGCCTCGCGGAAGGGCGCGGCGCCGTCGGCGCTGCGAAGCTCGACGACCCACCAGCCGTCGCCGGCCAGGTGCGGCGCCGCGGTGGCGAAGTGCACGCGCACGGCGCCGCCGCCGGAGCGCCGCGCGGCGACCGCCGCGGGCAGCGTCGCCGACGTGTTGACCACGACCACGTCGCCGGGCGCGAGGAAGCGGGGGAGGTCGCGGAAGCGCGCGTGCTCGATACGCCCGTCGCCGCGCGCCGCGACCATGAGCCGCACCTCGTCGCGGGCCAGCCCCCGCGCCTCGGGCGGCTCGGCGGCCTCCAGCCGCGAGGGGAGCCCGAACGCCGGCGACGTCAAGCGGTCACCGCCGCGTCGGCGGTCCTGTAGCGCCCGCTCGGCTCGTCGCCGGCGATCAGGGTGAGCAGCCCGGGCACGCTGTCCTCGGGCGGCGGGCGGTCGGAGATGTCCTGGCCGGGGAAGGCCTCCTGGTGCATCTGCGTGCGCATGTCGCCTGGATCGACGGCGTAGACGCGCAGCGCCGGGTGCTCCTGGCCAAGCACGGCGGAGAGCTGCTCGAGCGCCGCCTTGGCGGAGCCGTAGCCGCCCCAGCCCTCGTACGGGAAGACGGCCGCGTCCGAGGTCACGTTGACGACGCACGCGCCCGCGGGCATCCGCGAAACGGCCAGCTGGGTCAGCGCGAGCGGCGCGAGGACATTGATGCGGTAGACGCGCTCGAGCTCGTCGAGCGGGTAGTCGGCGAGGGCGGGCTGCGGGCTGGGCCCGAGTACGCCGGCGTTGTTGACGAGGAGGTCGATGCGCTCGCCGGCCGCCTCGACGAGCGCGCGCCGGTGGGCGGGGTCGGCGATGTCGCCGGCGATGACGACGACCTCGCCGTCGAGCTCGCCGGTCGCGCGCCGCAGCGCCTCGGCCCCGCGGGCGTCGACGACGACCTTCCATCCCTGATGGGCGAGCGCGCGCGTCAGGGCGAGGCCCAGCCCGCGCGACGCTCCGGTGACGATGGCCACTGACATGCCCGCCAGCGTGTCAGCGCGGCGGTCGCGCTTTCCATCGGCAATTGGACCTAGGTCCAGTGGACCCGTCCGTAAGTCCGACGGGTTTCGGACGTCGCTGGCGGCCGCCTGGACCCACCCGTCGGTCCTCGATGTGCCAGGGGCACACCTTCGGACGCCGGCCGGCCCCAGTCGACGGCCAGCGACGCCCGACGACCCGCCCGACTTGCGGACGCGCCCACTAGCGACCGAGCCCGGCGCGCACCGCGTAGACGGCGGCCTCGGTGCGGTCGGCGACGCCGAGCTTGGCGAGGAGGTGGCTGACGTGCGTCTTGACCGTCTTCTCGGCGACGCCGAGCTCGCGGGCGATGCGCTTGTTCGACAGGCCGCGCGCGAGCAGCGCGAGGACCTCGCGCTCGCGGGGCGTCAGGCGCTCGGGCGGCGCGTCTTCGCCGGGCGGCGTGGCGATCGCCTCGACCAGCCGCGCCGCCACCGCCGTGTCGAGCAGCGCCTCGCCGGCGTGCGCGGCGCGGACGGCGCGCGCGAGCTCCTGCGGCGCGACGTTCTTGAGCAGGTAGCCCGCGGCGCCCGCCTGGATCGCCGGCAGCAGCCGCTCGTCGTCGGCGAAGCTCGTCAGCACGATCACGCGGCTGGCGGGCAGGCGCCGGCGCAGCTCGCGCATCGCGCCGACGCCGTCGAGCCGGGGCATGACGAGGTCCATGAGGATCACGTCGGGGCGCAGGCGCTCGGCCTCGCGAACGGCCTGCTCGCCGTCGGCCGCCTCGCCGGCGACCTCGAGGCCGTCCTGCAAGGAGAGGAACGAGCGCAGGCCCTCGCGGACGACCTCGTGGTCGTCGACGAGCAGCACGCGGATCGGCTCAGCCATCGCCGACCTCGAGCCGAACGGTCGTCCCCGCGCCGGGCGCCGATCGGATCTCGAGGCGCCCGCCGATCCGGCGCGCGCGCTCCTCCATCGAGGTCAGTCCCAGGCGGCGCGAGCGCAGCTCGGGGTCGGCCGGGTCGAAGCCGGCGCCGTCGTCGGCGACCTCGAGCACGAGGCGGCCCTCGCGCCCGCCCAGCCGGACGGCGACCCGCTGCGCGCCCGCGTGGCGCTGCGCGTTGTGCAGCGCCTCCTGGGCGATGCGCAGGACCTCGCCGTCGCCCTCGGTGCCGTCGTCGACCTCGAGCTCGATCTGCACCGGCTCGAGCGCGCGCAGCACCTCGACGTGCTTGCGCAGGGCGCCGCGCAGCCCGTCGCGCTCGAGGTCGGGCGGGCGCAGCTCGAGGATCAGCGCGCGCAGCTCGTCGAGCGCCTGGCGGGCGAGCTCCTGCAGGCGCGTGACGTGCGCCCGCGCGGCGGGCGCGTCGCGCTCGAGCAGCGTGCCCGCGGCCTCGGCGGTCAGCACGAGGCTGAACAGCTTCTGGCTGACGACGTCGTGCAGCTCCAGGGCGAGGCGGTTGCGCTCGGAGAGGATGGACAGCTCGCGGTTGCGCTCGTAGAGCCGCGCGTTGGTGATCGCGATCGCGGCGTGCGCGGCGAGCAGCTCGATGACCTCCTGGTCGTCGGGGCCGAACGCGTCGGCGCCCTCCTTGACGGTCAGGTAGAAGGCGCCGATCACGCCGTCGGGCCCGACGATCGGCACGCCGAGGAACGAGCGCATGTCGGGGTGCCTGGACGGCCACCAGCCGCGGAAGCGCGGGTGGGCGTGGATGTCGTGCGTGCGAAACGGCGCCGCGGTCTCGAGCATCGCGCCGAGCAGACCGTGGGTGCGCGGCAGCGGCCCCATCGCCGCGACGAGCTCGTCGCTCATCCCGCTGACGAGGAAGCGGCCGAAGCCGCCGGCGCCGTCGGGGATGCCGAGCGCGGCGTAGCGCGCGCCGGCGAGCTCGCGCGCCCGGTCCACCAGCTCCTGCAGGACGTCCTCGACCGAGCGCTGCGACGCGACGGCAAGCACCGCGTCGCTCACCGCCTTCAGAGCAGGGCTCAGGGGCTCGGGCATCTGCCGAGCATTCTGCCGCGGTCTATTTCCGCAGACGCGAGTCGACGAGCTCGCCGAGGTAGCCCACCCCGAACGCGATGCCGTGCGCCGCGCGGCCGAGCGGAGAGCGGTCGAGCGGCGCGATCGCGCCCCCCGGGTCGGCGGCCAGCGCCGTGACCGCGTCGCGCGCCGTACGCTCGTGGTCGCGGAAGCGCGCCGCCCAGCGCTTGAAGAACGCCGACAGGTGCTCGTCCGACGTCAGCGCGGCGAGGTAGTCGAGCAGCGTCACCAGGTGCGAGGCGTCGAGCACCGCCAGGCGCAGCGCCTGGTTGCGCTCGAGGAAGCGGTCGGCGACGCCGGTGCGCGCCCCGGCGAGCGTGCCGCCCGCCGTGCGGGCCGCGGGCCCGATGGCCAGCCCGCGCTCTCCGGCCTGCGCGCGCAGCTCGTCGGCGAGGCGGCGCCCGTCGGCCACCCCGGCGGCCAGCACGCTGGCGTCGACGCGGCGCGACAGCGAGCTCCAGTGGTTGCTCAGCTGGCGCGCCAGCGCGTAGAGCTCGCGCAGGGCGCGGTGCTCCGCGGCGTGCAACTAGTGGACCCGTCCGCAAGTCCGACGGGTTTCGGACGCCGCCCGACGACCCTTCAAGCCCGACGGCCGCGCCAGGCGCGGCGAGGGCCCCGCCGAACGGGGCGAAGGTTGGCTGACGCGGCACTAGCCCTGCTCGCCGCCGCTCTCGGCGTGGAACTCCGCGCCCGGCGTCACCGGCTCGGGCGCGAGCTCCCCGTGACCGACCTGGTCGGCCCACGAGTAGAGGACCGGGACCTGGAAGAAGCCCGAGTTGCGCACGCGGAAGTCGATGAAGTCGTCGCCCTCCCAGTAGCGCTCGAAGTCGAGCTTGCTCTCGAAGGCGACGACCTGCAGGAACTTGTAGCGGTCGTCGCGGTAGCGGTAGACGTGGTAGCTCGTCGCGCCGTAGCGCAGCGACATCCGCGAGATCTCCTCCAGAGCTTGCTCGAGCTCGTCGCCGCGGAAGCCCGTCGCGTACCAGGGGATGTGGACGACGCCGGCCATCAGGCGCCGACCTCCGCGCGGATCGCCCCGGGGCCCTCGGCCGTCTTGCCCTGCCCCTCCTCGGTGGCGCCGACGAGGATCGCGATCTTGCCCAGGTGCTTGTTCTCGTGCATGAGCTGGTGGGCGCGCGCGACGTCCTCGAAGGGCATCGTCTGCCAGAGCACCGGCCGGATCTGGCTGGTCTCGATGAGGTGGTTGGCCTTGTTGCACTCCCACGCGTTGGCGAAGTGCGAGCCGAGGATCTCCTTCTGGCGCATCCACAGGTAGCGGACGTCGAAGTCGAGCGTGTACCCCGACGTCGCGCCGCAGATGACGACCTTGCCGAACGTCTTGACCGTCAGCACGCTCGTCGGGAACGTCGCCTGCCCGACGTGCTCGAAGACGACGTCGGGCGCCTCGCCGAGGATCTCCTTCACGCGCTTGGAGAACTCGCGCGAGACCTTGAAGCGCGCCTTCTCCTCCTCGGGCGTCTCGCCCCCGCGGCGCATCATCCCGGCGAACTCGTTGCGGTCGATGAAGTCCTTGGCCCCCAGGCGCTTGACGAGCTCGCCCTTCTCCGGCGAGCTGACGACGCCGACGGACTCCGCGCCGGCGGCCTTGACGAGCTGCGTGGCGAAGACGCCGAGGCCGCCGGCCGCGCCCCAGATCAGCACGCGCTGGCCGGCCTGCAGGTTCACGCGGTCGAACAGCATGCGATAGGCGGTGAAGTAGGTCAGGCCGTACGCGGCCGACTCCTCCCAGGCCAGGTTCTTCGGCTTGGGCAGCAGCTGCTGGGCCTGGACCTTGGTGAACTGCGCGAACGAGCCCCAGGTCGTCTCGTAGCCCCAGATCTTCTGCGAGGGAGCGGCCATCGGGTCGAGGCCGTGGACCTCGGGGTCCTCGTAGGAGGTCTGGTTGCAGTGGATGACGACCTCGTCGCCCGGCTTCCAGCGCGTCACGCCCGCGCCGACCTTCCAGACGATCCCCGACGCGTCCGAGCCGCCGATGTGGTGGCCGTACTCGGGGTGGTCGCCGTAGGAGAAGACGCTGACCGGCTTGCCCAGCGCGGCCCAGACGTTGTTGAAGTTCACCCCGGCCGCCATCACGCGGACGATGACCTCGAAGGCGCCGGGCTCGGGGACCTCGATCTCCTCCACCTGGAAGGCCTGCTCGGGCTCGCCCTCGCGCTCGGGGCGGATCACCCATGCGGCCATCGTCGCCGGAAGCTCGCCGGGCTCGGTGTCGACGTGGGAGACCTGGCTCAGATCGACTGCCACTTGCTCATTCCTCGCTCGGTTCGGGGGCGCGGACTCTAGCGGCCGCCCGGCCCAGCAGCCCGCTGCGGCGGAAGGCCACGACCAACACGATCAGCGGCAGGACCGAGCCGCCGACGCCCCAGACCACGAAGGTCTCGAACGAGTCGATGTGGCGGACCATCCAGCCGAAGTTCTGGCCGAAGAAGCCCACGACGAAGGTCAGCGGCAGGAAGATCGTCGAGAGGATCGTCAGCCGCGTGATCACCTCGTTGAGCCGGTTGGAGTTCGTCGACGCGTAGAGGCCGAGCGCGTCCCGCACGCG
>DASXRF010000361.1:0-8200 GCA_036506755.1 Solirubrobacteraceae bacterium
GGGCGACGGGAATCGAACCCGCCCTACGAGCTTGGAAGGCTCGGGTGCAGCCACAACACTTCGCCCGCCTGGCTCGCTTGTCAATGCTATCTGCTCGGGCGCCGCTCTTCAGTGGGGACGGCACCGGTCTCGTCGGTCAGCGTCGGGGGCGGCCAGGGGCCGAACCAGTTGTCGCGCGCGCCGTCCAGCGTGATGACCGAGCCGCTGAAGCGGCGGCCGAGCGGCGTCGCGAGCAGGGCGATGAGCCAGCCGTGCTCCTCGGGTCGTCCGAGGCGGCCGAGCGGGACGCTGCGCGCGGCGCCGGCCTTGACGGGGGCGGGGTACTTCTGGATCGCCTCGGTCTCGAAGTGGCCGGCCGCCACCGCGCACACCGCGACGCCGTCCGGCGCCCAGCTCGCCGCGAGCTCGCGCGTCAGCCCCTCGACCGTGGCGCGCGCCACGCTCGAGTGGGTCATGCCCGGGAGGCCGTGGTGGGGCGAGAGCGTGACGTTGACGACCATGCCCCCGCCCGCCGGCCGCAGCGCGCGCTCGTACGCGACGCGCGCCATGCCCAGCGTCGCGCCGACGTTGAGGCGCGTCACCGCCTGGAAGCCCCGCAGCCCGATCGCCTCGGCGGGCACGAAGTACTGGCCGCCCGCGTTGTTGACGAGCGTGTCGAGGCGGCCGAAGCGATCGAGCGCCACGTCGACGATTCGCTCGCACTCCCCCGTGTCGCGCACGTCGCCGGCCACCCAGTCGCAGCCCTCGCCGAGCTCCGCGCACGCGGCCTCGAGGACCTCGGCGCGCCGGCCGCAGATCAGGACGTTCGCGCCGCAGGCGAGCAGCTCGCGTGCGGCCGCC
This sequence comes from Solirubrobacteraceae bacterium, assembly GCA_036506755.1. GTDB lineage: Bacteria > Actinomycetota > Thermoleophilia > Solirubrobacterales > Solirubrobacteraceae > DASXRF01. The sequence goes on from DASXRF010000361.1 coordinate 841, forward strand.
TTGCCCAGCCCGGTGCCGCCGCCGGTGATCAGGGCGACGTGCCCGTCGAGGACGCCGGGCACGAAGATCGACGAGGCGGCGCGCATGGCGGTCAACCGTACCTGCACGTCCGTAACATCCGCGCCCATGGAGCAGCCCGACCAGCAGGGCGGCGCGCCTGAGCCGCGCGAAGACATGGGCGAGGACCACCGCGAGGGTCCGCCCGGCTACGACCTCGACGAGCAGGCGGCGATCGAGCAGCTCGAGAAGGAGCGCGAGGCGGGCGAGGCCTGACGTCTAGCGCCCGCGCACCTCCGCGAGGCTGCGCTCGAGCGCCTCGAGCAGGTCGGGCACCGCCTCGGGCGTCTCGGGCTCGGCCGGCGACTCGATCGTCTGGCCCTTGCGCTTGCGCTCGATGATCTCGAGCAGGCGTTCGCGGTGGCGGTCCTTGTAGCGCTCGGGCTCGAAGTCGCGACTGAGCTCCTCGATCAGCGCGACCGCGTTCTGCAGCTCCTTGGGCTTGGGCTTGGCGTCCTTGCCGGGTACGTCGAGCTCGTCAGCGGGACGAACCTCGTCGGGGAAGGCCATCGTCGTGGCCTGGAGCAGCCCGTCGCGCACGAGGATCGCGACCAGGTGCTCCTTCGTCCTCAGGACGAAGCTGCCGAGCGCGGCGCGGCCCTGCTTCTCCATCACCTCGACGAGCAGGCGGTAGGCGCGCGCCGGGCCCTCCCCCGTGTCGTCGGGGATCAGGAAGTACGGGTGGTCGTAGAGGACCGGGTCGATCTGGTCGACGTCGACGAACTCGGTGATGTCGATCGTCCGGGTCTTCTCCGGCTGGGCGGCGTCGAGCTCCTCCTGGGTGAGCACGACCTCCTTGCCCTTCTCGAGCTCGTAGCCGTAGCCGATCTCCTCGTAGGGCGCCTCGTGGTCGCCCTTCTTGCAGACGCGGCGGACCTCGAGCCGCGCGTGGGTGTCGGCGTGCAATTGGTGGAAGTGGACGTCGAGGTCGCGGACGGCGCTGACGAGCGCGACCGGCACGTTGACCAGCCCGAACGAGAGCGATCCGCGCCAGAGCGAGCGGGGCATCAGCGCTTCTTCCTCGTCTTGCGCTTCGGCTTGCCGTCGCCGCCGACCGCGTCGAGGCTGGCCTGCAGCGCGGCGAGCAGGTCGTCGGACGGCTCGGGCCGCTCGCGCTCGGTGACCTCGATCTCCTCGCCCTTGGCCTTGCGCTTGATCACCCCGAGCACGCGCTCGCGGTAGGTGTCCTGGTAGCGCCCGGGGTCGAAGTCCGTGGCCAGACCCTCGACGAGCTTGCCCGCCATGTCGACCTCGCGCTTGGCGGGGTTCTTCCTCGGCGTCGGGACATCGAGGTCGCCGCCGGAGACGATCTCGTCCGACGCGTGCATCGTGTGCATCCGCAGGAGGTGGTCGTCCCCGGCCGGGCGGATCGCCACCACCTGCTCCTTGGTGCGCAGGACGACGCGGCCGACCGCGACGCGCCCGGTCTTCTGCAGCGCAGCGGCGAGCAGCGCGTAGCCGCGCTCGGCCCCGTCCTGGGGGGCGAGGTTGTACGCCTTGTCGTAGTAGGTCGGGTCGATCTGATCGCCGGGCACGAAGTCCTCGACCTCGACCGCCTTGCGCCGCGGCTGGTCGGCGGCCTTGATCTCGTCGTTGCTCACGACGACCCACTTGCCCGAGCTGACCTCGTAGCCCTTGACGACCTTGTCGCGCGGGACCTCCTTCCCGGTCGTCGGGTCGACGAGCTGGTGCGCGATGCCGCCGCCGTCGGCGAGATGGACCTCGTGGAAGTGGATGGCGCGGTCCTCGAGCGCGCCGAAGACCTTCACCGGCACGGTCACCGCGCCGAACGCGATGGCGCCGTTCCAGATCGAGCGGGGCATGCTCTGCCCTCTACCCGGTTTCAGCGAGCGGAGCGGAAGCGGGGGAGCTGGGATTCGAACCCAGGTTCATGGTTTTGGAGACCATGCGTGTAACCGCTGACTCACTCCCCCTTCGGTTCGGCGCAGTTTAGCCGCGGGATCCGTCCGGAACCGATGAGAACATACGAACGTGTGTTCGGATTGTTTAAGGTGAGAGGGCCGAAGCGCTAGGCGGCCTTGCGCGCCGACGGCGCGGGCCGCGTCCGCGCCGGGGCGGTGCCCGGGCGGCTGCGCGGGAGCTTCGGCGCGCGGCCGCGGAGCTCGCGCAGCTCGCGGGCCGTCGAGCGCAGCGCCTGCTCCATGACCTCGGCGCGCCGCCCGCGGGCCATGAGGTTGGCGCCCATGACCGCGAGGTCGTCGGCCGTCGGCTGGAGCACGAGCACCTCCGTGCCCTCCGCGCGCAGCTTGCCCACCTCGCGGCCCAGACGCCGGCCGGCCGAGCCGCGCATGACGTCGACGATGCGCTGGGCCGGCCCGCCGCCCGCGCGCTCCTGCGCGGACATCGGATTCAGCACCACGACGGTGTCCAGGCCCCGCCCGCAGAGGAGGTCGGCGTTCGAGACCGAGCAGATCCCGCCGTCGACGTAGCGGCGCCCGTTGACGCGGACCGGGTGGTAGAAGGCCGGGATCGCGCAGGAGGCGGCCACGGCGTCGCGGATCGAGGCGATCGGCGCCCCCGCGCGGCCGAAGACCGTGCGCTTGCCGTTCACGTAATCGCAGCCGACGATCCACAGGTTCGGATGCTCGGGCCAGTCGCCGGGGACGAACCGGTCGACGATGCGCTTGACCGGCTCGGTCGAGACGACGCCGCGAGGCAGCCAGCCGCACACCACCGCGCTGGCCGCGTGTCGCCGCGGGTTGCGGAGCGTCGAGAGCGCCATGCGCCACGACCCCGGGCCGATTGGCGGCAGGGCGAGCGCGAGGCGGTAAGTGTCGCCGGCCTCGCGCCGGGCGAGCTCGTCGACGTCGAGCTCGAGCCCGGCGGGCGGGTCGAGGCCGTCCAGCGAGCGGCCGCTCGCGTACGCGGAGATATAGGCGGCGGGGATGCCGACGGACGCGAGCGTCCCGATCACCGAGCCGGCGGACGTCCCCACGATCACCTCGGCGTCGGCCGCGCGCCAGCCGGTCTCGGACTCCAGCGCCTCGAGCGCACCGATCAGCCATGACGCGCCCACGACGCCACCGGCGCCAAGAACCAGCCCAACACGCATTCAGCGGACTCCGATCTGAATGGGAACAACCCGTCAACCTGGACCGCCGGGCCCTCCCGCACGGCGACGCGGCTCAACAGGTTGAAGCTCACATACCCGCCGCTTTGCAGACCAAATCGCGAGCTGGCGCGATGCGAGTGCGGGCGGAGGGACTCGAACCCCCACGGCTTGCGCCACCGGCACCTAAAGCCGGCGTGTCTACCGGTTCCACCACGCCCGCGGGCTGGTGCCGCACGGCGGAGCCCGCCGCACGTATCATCGAGCACCATATGGCCGACGAACAGCCCCGCGACGTCATCCTCGAGCATCCCAATCGCGAGAAGGCGTCGTCGAAGGCGACGAAGGCGATCGTCATCCTCCTCCTGCTCGCCAGCGTCGGGCTCATGCTCGTCGTGTGCGTCGGCGGCTGGAAGGCGCTGGAGGGCGCCAAGGCGATCCTGATCGCCTACATGGCGATCTACCTGATCCTCGCCTTCTACTGCGCCCGCTGGAACCGGGGCGTCCTGCCGCTGGCCGCGGCCTTCGCGATCATCCTGCTGATCTTCGCGGCGATCGCCGGTCCCGAGTGGTTCGCGCGCGACAAGAACGGCTTCACGAACCCGACGCTCGACGAGAGCATCCTTGGGCTCATCACCCTGCTGCTCATCCCCGTCGAGTTCCTGCTCATCGCGTTCGCGATGCGCGGCTTCTCTCAGGACTGGCACGTCGAGGTCGAGCGCCCGGCCGAGGGCCGCGCCCGCTACGACGAGGACGACGACTACGGTCCCGCGCCGGCGCGCGCCTGACCCGGCGACGATCTAGCCTGGATCCACACCCGCCCGGGTGGTGGAACGGTAGACACGGGGCCCTCAAAAGGCCCTGTCCGAAAGGGCGTGCGGGTTCGAATCCCGCCCCGGGCATGACGACGACTTCGTCGTCGCTTGACGCGAACGGCGATCGACTTCGTCGATCGCTTGCGCGAACTTCGTTCGCGTGGGCCGCAAGACCACTCAGGCCTCAGGCCACGCTTCGTCGATCGCTTGCGCGAACTTCGTTCGCGCGGGCCGCAAGACCACTCAGGCCTCAGGCCACGAGTTCGCCGAGCGGCTCGAGCAGCGCCGGTGGCGCGACGAGCACGCCGGCGGGCACGCCGTCCGCCGCGGCGAGGCGGCGCACGCCGAGGCCCGCGCGCTCGCAGAGCAGCAGGCCGGCGGCGACGTCCCACGGCTTGACGCCGCGCTCGTAGTAGGCGTCGAAGCGCCCGGCGGCCAGCCAGGCGAGGTCGAGCGCCGCGCTGCCCGCCCGCCGGATGTCGCGCACCTGCGGGAGCACGCGCGCCACGACGGCCGCCTGGCCGCGCCGCACGTCGCTGGCGTAGCCGAACCCCGTCGCCACGAGCGCGCGGGCGACGTCGTCGCAGCTCGACCCGTCCAGACGCTCGCCGTCGAGCGTCGCGTCGCCGTCCGCCGTCGCGGAGAACGTCTCGCCGCGAACGGGGTCGTAGACGACCGCAGCGAGCGTGCCGTCGCCGGCCTCGACGGCGATGCTCACGCACCACTGCGGCACGCCGTAGAGGTAGTTCACCGTCCCGTCGAGCGGGTCGACGACCCAGCGCAGGCCGCTCGTCCCCGGCACGTCGCCCGTCCCCTCCTCCCCCAGGATGCCGTCGTCGGGCCGGCGCGCCGCGAGCACGGCGCGGATGGCGTGCTCGGAGGCGAGGTCCGCAGCGCTGACCGCGTCGGTCGGCGAGCTCTTGGCCCCGGTCGCCCGCTCGCGGCCGAAGCGGGGCAGCAGCACCTCCGCGCCCGCCCGCGCCGCCTCGCGGGCGACCGCTAGGAGATCGGCGGCCGCCGGGCGGTCCACCGGCGCTCCGCCTCGAGCTGCGCCGCGAGGGAGATCAGCGTCGGCTCGCCGTCCCGGCGCGCGACGAGTTGCGCGCCGAGCGGCACGCCGTCGGCCGTCCACCCGGCGGGCACGGAGAGCGCCGGCTCGCCGGTGATGTTCCAGGCGCCGGGGAACGGGACGAAGCCCCCGCAGCCGTTGAACGTGGCCAGCGCGCCGCGTCCCTCGAAGTGCCCGACCGGCAAGGGCGGCCGGGCCAAGGTCGGCGTCACCACGACGTCCACCTCGTCGAAGATCCGCTCCAGGCGCCGCGCCGCGCCGGCCTCCTCGGCCAGCGACCGCTCCAGCCGCTTGCGCGGGGTCAGCCGCGCCATGCGCATCATCCCGCGGGTGCGGCGCTCCAGGCGCTTCGGCTGCCCAGTGTGAAGCGCGTCGTCGCGGATCCCGTGCAGGTAGCGCGCCATCCCGCGAAACGTCACGCCGGCCTCGTAGGGCGGGTCGCGCTCGACGACGTCGTGGCCCAGGCCGCGCAACGTCTCGCCAACGCCCTCGATCGCCGAGCGCACCTCGCGGTCCACGCGCGCCGCCAGCGGCGGCGGCACCTTGAACGACAGCGCCACGCGCAGCCGGCCCGGCGCCCGGTCCGCGGCCGCGACCAGCGACTCGGCCGGCGGCTGATCGGCGACCGCGTCGAGCGCCAGGGCGGTGTCGCGCACGCTGCGCGTGAGCACGCCGTAGTGCGCGAGGCCGTGCCACGCGGTGTCGGGCGTCTTGGGGGCGAGCGGCACGCGGTCCTTCTGCGGCTTGAGGCCGACCAGGCCGCAACACGCCGCCGGGATGCGGATCGAGCCCAGGCCGTCCGAGCCGGTCCCGAAGGGCACGAGCCCCGCCGCGACGGCCGCCGCGGTCCCGCCGCTCGAGCCTCCCGGCGTGCGGTCCGCCGCCCACGGGTTGCGCGTCATCCCGAAGGCCGCCGACTCCGTGAACGGCCACTGCGTCAGCTCGGGCACGTTGGTCTTCCCGATCACGATCGCCCCCGCGGCGCGCAGGCGCCGGACGATCTCGCTGTCGGCGGCAGCGGGCGCCGTGACGATCGCGGTGCCGAAGCACGTCGGCTCCCCGGCGACGTCCATGTCGTCCTTGATCGCCACCGGCACGCCGTAGAGGGGTCGCCCGTCGCGGTCGCCGAGCGCCTCGGCGTCCGCCCGCGCGCGGTCCGCGAAGACGACGCGAAACGCGTTCAGGCGCGGATTCAGCCGCTCGATGCGCTCCAGGCACGCGTCGACGAGCCCGCGCGGGGTGACCTCCCCAGCGGCGACCATCTCGGCATGGCGCGCCACGCCCGCGAAGATCAGGTCGGCGGCGTCCACGGGCGCGAAAACTAATCTCCCACCCCGTGCCGCGCGTTCCCGAGATCGTCACCGCGCTGGTGGCGGTCCCCGGGCGCGGCGCGTGCACCGACGCCGAGCGACGCGCCTGCGCGCTCCTGCGCGACGGCCTCCGGGCGCGCGGCCGCCCGGCGCGGCTCGAACCGCATTGGGTGCGCCCGCAGTGGCCGGCGGCCTGGGCGGCACACGCTGCGCTCGGCGTGCTCGGCAGCCTGCTCGCGGTCTCGCTGCCCGCCGTCGGGCTGGCGATCGTCGCCGCCACGCTGGCCTCCTACGTCCTCGACGCGACCGGCCGCGCGCATGTGCTGCGCGCGCTGTTCCCGCGCCGCGCGACGCAGGTCGTCGTCTCCGAGCCGACCGGGCCGCCCCGGCCCGTGCGCCTGGTCATCGCCGCCGCCGTCGACGCCCCGCGCACCGGCGCGATCTTCACGGACCGCTACGCGCGCCGCGAGGCTCGGGCGCGGCGCACGCTGCGCGGCCACCTCAGCTCGCCGCCCGCCGCGCTCGCCTTCCTCCTGCTCGTCCTCACCGGCTTCGCCGGCGCGCGGCTCGCCGGCGCCGGCGGCCAGGCGCTCGGCGCCGTCCAGCTCGTCCCGAGCGCGCTGCTGCTGCTCGCCGCGGCGGCCCTCGTCGACGTCGCGCTCTCCCCGCCGTCCCCCGGCGCGAACGCCGACGCGAGCGCCGTGGCGGTCGCCCTCGCGCTTGCCGACGCGCTCGACGCCGCCCCGCCGCGCAACCTCGACGTCGAGCTCGTCCTCGCCGGCGCCGGCGACGGGCCCGCGCTCGGCATGCGCGGCTACGTCGCCGCGCGTCGGCGCACCCGCCGCCCCGAGGAGGTCGCCGTCCTCGCGCTCGGCCCGTGCGGGGGCGGGCGTCCGCGCTTCTTCACCTCGGAGGGCCTGCTCCTTCCCCTGCGACTGCACCCGCGCCTCGTGACTCTAGCCCGGCGCGCCGCCGCCGCCGAGGCGCACCTCGGTGCGCGCCCGGCGGTCCGCGGCCTGACCAGCGCGCTGCCTGCGCG
>DASXRF010000362.1:0-1841 GCA_036506755.1 Solirubrobacteraceae bacterium
CGCGGAATCGCGCGCCGCCCAGCCGCTCGGAGCGGTCGACGACCACGGCGGCGCCGTGATGACGCGCCTGCTGGGCGACGACGGCCAGCCCGAGGCCAGACCCGGGGACCTCGCCGTCGGCCAGGCGGACGAAGGGGTCGAAGATGCGCTCGCGGTCGGCCTCGGGAACGCCCGGGCCGTCGTCCTCCACGACGACCTCGGGCGCCGGATCGCGGGAGACGGTGATCCGGACCGTCCCCGCGGGACGCCCGTGGCGCGCCGCGTTCTCGAACAGGTTGTCCAGCAGCGAGCGCAAGCCCGGCTCCCAGGCCACGACCGGCACGCTTGCGTCCGGGACGTCTGCCGACCAGCGCGTGTCGGGATAGCGGTCGCGCGCGGCGGCGAGCGCGGCGTCGACGGCGTCGGCGAGGTCGACCTTGGCGCCCGGGGGCGCGGCGTCGCCGCGCGCGATGGCCTGCAGCCCGTCGAGGAGGTCGACGAGGCGGCGCTGCTGCTCGAGCGCGTCGGCCGCGATCCGGGTCCGTCGGTCGGCGGGCAGGTCCGGGTGCCGCGCGAGCGCCGAGAGCGACGCCTGGATGGCCGTCAGCGGCGTGCGCAACTCGTGACCGGCGTCGGCGACGAAGCGCCGCGTCGCCTCCAGGGCGCGCTCGCGATCGGCGGCCGACCGGCTCAGGCGCTGGAGCATGGCGTTGAAGGACGTTGCGAGCTCGCGGGTCTCGGCCGGCCCGTCGCCCGCCGGCACCCTGCGGTCGAGGTCCTCGGCGCCGGCGATCTGCGACGTGGCGGCGCGGACGCGGCGCAGGGGCCGCAAGATGACGCCGCTGGCGAAGAACACGCCGGCGGCGCCGAGCGCGAGGGCGACCGCGCCGAGCAGCGCGAGCCGGCGGCGGACGCTCGCCTGGCGCCGCTCGAGCGCGGTCAGGCGGGTCGTCAGCTCGAGCCGCGCGAGGCCGCCGAGGCTGGCGTCGCGCAGCTCGCTGACGTAAGCGCGATAGTGCACGCCGCCGGCCTCGAAGGTCGACAGCCCGGCGGGGAGGCGGCGGTGCCGCGGCGGCTTGTCGCCGGTGTCGAGCAGCGGCTCGTCGCCGAGGACGAGGCGCAGCGACGTTCGCGTCGCCGAGAGCACGGCATCGAGGCGGTCGTCGGCCGACGGAAGCTCCTCCTGCACCGCCGCCAGCGCGGTCGCGCGGGAGAGCTCGGCGGTGCGCAACAGGCGGTCGTCGAGCGCGTCGCGGTCGGCGCGGTTCGCCTCGCGCGCGGCGAGCACGCCGGCGAAGGCGAGCACCACGGCGAGCACGGCGGTCAGCCCGAGGGTCAGCCGGCCGCGAAGACTGCGCATCGGCGTCAGGGTTGCAGGACGAACCCGACGCCGCGCACGGTGTGGAGGATTCGCGGCTCGCCGCCCGCCTCGAGCTTGCGGCGCACGTAGCCGACGAAGACGTCGGCGACGTTGGTCCCGGGATCGAACGTGTAGCCCCACACCTTCTCGTGAAGCTCGCGGCGCGTGAGGATCTCGCCCGCGCGCCGCACGAACAGCGCGAGCAGCTCGAACTCGCGGCGCGTGAGCCCGAGCTCGCGATCGCCGCGTCGCGCCGCGTGGGTGGCCGGGTCGAGGACGAGGTCGCCTGCTTCCAGGCGGCCGGCCGGCGCGACCGGCCGGCGCCGCAGCAGCGCGTGCAGCCGCGCGGTGACCTCCTCCAGCGCGAAGGGCTTGACCACATAGTCGTCCGCCCCCGCCTCCAGGCCGCGCACGCGGTCGTCGATCTGGTCCCGCGCGGAGAGCACGCACACCGGCACGTCGTCGCCACGCCCACGCAGCCGGCGCAGCACCTCGAGGCCGT
>DASXRF010000363.1:0-11217 GCA_036506755.1 Solirubrobacteraceae bacterium
CACGCGCCCGGCGAGGTCGCCGCGGCGCGCGCGCCGCTCCAGCCTGCGGGCGAGCGGCCCGCTGCCGACGACGCGCAGCGGCCACGGCTCGCGGGCGGCCGCCGCGGCCTCGAGCAGGTCGGCGATCCCCTTCTCGCGCGCCAGGCGCCCGACATAGAGGACGTGGTCGCCGCGCGGCACGCCGATGTGGGGCCGGAAGGCCGGATGGACGCCGAAGCGCAGCGACAGGTCGGGTGGCCGCTCGAGGTCGTCGGTCGTGTCGACGGCCGCCATGACGGCGTCGGCGGCGGCGCACGAGCGGCGCATCCACGCCCGCAGCAGCGGCCGCCAGAGCTCGTCGGGGCCGGGCAGCCCGGCCGCGTCGAGCGCGCTCGAGCCATGATGGACCGCGACCACCCGCGCCCCGAGTGCCCGCGCGTGCGAGGCCACGCCCAACACGTTCCAGAACGGGTCGTGCAGCAGCACGACGTCCGGGCGGATCGACGTCAGCGTCCCCTTCAGCGCGCCGGCGCCGAGCGGGACGCGGTAGCCGTTGGCCGCCGCGACGCGCAGCGACGGGAGCTCGTGCCACCCCGGCCGGTGGCACTCGTGCGCCCCGGGAACGATGACGTGATGCTCGAAGGCCTGCGTGGCGCGCGCGAAGCGCGCCTTCGCGTCGACGTAGGTCCGGATGCCGCCGCTGCGCTCGCCGTAGAACAGGGCGACGTCGACCACGCTCAGCCGCTGTCCGGCGTCACGCTGCACGGCGCGCCCCCGTAGCGGCGTGGGCGGCCAGCGCGGCGCGGTAACCGGCGGCCAGGCGCTCCAGCGCCCGCTCCCACGAGCGGTCGGCCACGTCCGCGAGCGCCGCGCGCGCCAGACGCGCGCGGCGCTCGGGCGCGGCGGCCAAGCCGGCGACGGCGTCTGCCAGCGCCCCCGCGTCGGGCGGGCACAGCACGCCGGTGACCCCGTCCCGGACGAGGTCGGCCGGTCCACCCTCGGCCACCGCGACGACGGGCAGCCCGCTGGCTTGCGCCTCGAGGACCACCTGTCCGAAAGTGTCGGTGCGGCTGGGGAACAGGAAGACGTCCGCGCTCGCGTAGGCGCGCGGGAGGTCGTCGCCGTCGAGCCAGCCCAGGAACGTGGCGGCGTCGCCGAGCCGCTCGCGCAGCAGCGCCTCCTCGGGCCCGCCGCCGGCGAGCACGAGGTGCAGGCGCGGGTCGCGCTCGCGCGCGGCCAGGAACGCGTCGGCGAGCAGTCCGGCGCCCTTCTCGGCGGTCAGCCGCCCGGCGTAGAGCACGTTCACCCGGCCCGGGAACAGCCCGTCGACGCGGCGGCCGGGAGCGAAGCGGTCGAGGTCCACACCACGGTCCCAGCGCCCGATCCGCGCCTGCGGCACGCCCAGCGCCAGGAGCGCCCGGTCCGACGGCGCGCTGGGCGACAGCACGCGGTCGGCCTGGCCGTAGAACGCGGCCAGCCCCATCGTGGCCAGCGCCTCCAGGCCGGCGTTGCCCGAGCGCAGCCCGGCGTACGCAGCCAGCTCGGTGTGATGGCTGGCCACCACGGGGCGCTCGGTCACGCGCGCGACGAGCAGCGCCGTCAGCCCGGCGGGGCCGGGCGAGCAGACGTGCACGACGTCGTAGCGACCGTCGGCGAGCGCGTCGACGACCGCGGGCAGGGAGGGCACGCCCAGCCCGAGCCCGGGATAGAACGGGACGTCGACCTCGGCCACCGCGCTCAGGCGGCGGTCGACGTTGCAGTCGGTGCCGATGACCTCGACCTCGAAGCCCGGGACGCCGCGCTCGCGGATCTGCTGCAGCGCGCTGGCCACGCCGTGCACGCCGCCGATGGCGTCGGCGACGACCGCGACGCGGAGCCGGTCGCCGTCGCGCCCCGCGAGCTTGGCCTTCTCGCGCCCGAGGAACGCCGCCGCGGGCGCGTACGGGATGGCCGCCACGCACGCGTCGAACAGCGCGGCCGCCACGCTCAGCGGCGACTCGCCCGCCTCGAGCCCGCCGACCGACGCCCGCACCGCCGCGGTGAGCTTGCGCTCGTGCGCGCGGCGCGCGCGGCGGAAGAGGTCGGCGTGCGCGAACGCGTCGTCCTGCAGCAGCGCGAGCAGCCCCTCCTCCCCCAGCGCGTCGAGGTCCACGGCGCTCAGCCAGGCGCGCAGCAGGGCGCGCGCGTCGGCCGGGCTCAGGTCGCTCCCGAGCGACCCGCGCCGGACGTCGCCCTCCGAGACGACCCGCTCGATCATGCGCAGCACGGCGCGCGGGTCGGGCGCGGGCGCGGGCCCGTCGGCACCCAGCGAGCGGACGGCGAGCGCCATCGCGGCGTGCGCCCACTTCGCCGCGCTGCCCTGCTCGCCCGCGGCGGCGCAGCGCCCCGCGCGCAGATGGGCGAGGAACTCCTGCGGCGTGGCAGCCGCCGGCGCCTCGGTGTACGTGCGCCCGATGTCGACGCCGGCGTGGTCGTCGCTGCCGCCGACGCCGATCCCGCCGTGCGTCTCGACGTAGACGGCGGCGGGCGCGTTGAGCTCCGGCGCCCGCGAGCCGTTGCGGACCTCCCACACCTCGAACAGCTCGGCCAGCCGCCGGCGGTGCCGCGGCGTCAGCGGCGCCTCGACCGCGTAGAACGGGTGCGCGAGGGCGCAGGCGATCGCGTTCTCGCGCAGGTGCTCGGCGATCACCTCGACGTCGTGGCGGTGCGCCTGCAGCCACTCGTGCTGCTCGGGCGTGATGTCCCAGACGAGGACGTGGACCGCCTGCGGCTCGCCGCGGAACCAGCAGGTCAGCTCCTCGGACACGAACACGTCGGGCCGGTCGGCGATCTCCAGCGCCCCGGCGATCGTGTCGTGGTCGGTGATGGTGACGAAGTCCATGCCCCGCCGCTTGGCCAGGCTGTAGACCTCCTCGGGCGGAGTGGCGCACTCCGGCAGGCCCAGCGCGCGCTGGACGCCGAGCTTCGACACCTGCGACGCCGTCGAATGGCAGTGCAGGTCGGCCCGGCTCATCGTGTTCTCTCTCTTCATCTCGGTGAGAGAATCCCTGCAAGTCGGGGTCTTTGCTGTGAAGACCCGGCAACCGGCCTGTGACCAGTCGGTGAAGGGCGAGCGCGCCAGGCGATCGGGCGGTGAACGTTGCCGCCAATGCTCGAACTCCGCCACGGCGCGCTGCGGCTGCTGGTCGGCGCCGACGGCTCGTTCACCCTGCGGCGGGGCGCGCGGGAGCTGCTGCGCGACGGCGGGGCCTGGTCGTGCGAGGGGACGGCCCACGACCGGCTCGTCGTGCTCACCGAGGGCGTCATCGCCGTCGAGGACGCGGGGCCGCCCGGCCCGCCCACCTCCGTGGAGGTCGTCGCCTGTGACGAGCGCGCGGCGGTGCTCGCCGTCGAGCTCGCGACCGGCGGCGGCGCCGAGCTGCGCCTGGCGCTTCCGGGCCCGGAGACGTTCGCGCTGCGGTTGTCCACGTCAGACCCACCACTCCGCCTCGGCGCCCGCTGGGCCGCGCTGCCGGGCGAGCGCTTCGCCGGTCTCGGTGCGCGCCACGCCGCGGCGGTGGACCACGCCGGCCGATCGGTCCAGCTGGGCGCCGACCGCCGCTACACGGGCCCCGACTGCCCGCCCGACCTGCTCGAGCTCGGCGGCATCCCGCAGGGCGACTATGCGCCGGTGCCCTGGCTGCAGTCCAGCCACGGCTACGCCGTCTGGCTGCGCACCGCCGCCAACGGCGCGCGCTTCGACCTCCGCCCGGAGCGCGCGGCGGTCTCGGTGCGCGCCGAGGCGGGGGCACTGGACGCGCTCGTGCTGACCGATCCGACGCCCGCCGCGCGCCTGCGCCGGTTCCTGCGCGCGACGGGCCTGCCGCCGGTGCTGGCCGAGTGGGCCTACGGCTTCTGGAAGTCCCGCGACGTCTATGAGCACCAGGACGACGTGCTCGAGGACTACCACGGCTGCCGCTGGCACGACATCCCGCTCGACGCGATCGTGCTCGACTCGCCGTGGGAGACGCAATACAACACCTGGGAGCCCAACCCCGGCCAGTTCCCCGACTTCGCGGGGATGGTCGCGCGGCTGCGCGGCGGCGGGGTCCGCACGGTCGTGTGGGTCACGCCGTGGGTCAACCTCGACTCGAGCAGCGGCCAGATCCCGCCCGACCCGCTCTCCCGGCGGCTGCACGCCGCCCCGGCGTCCAACTACGCGGAGGGCGCGGCCGCCGGGCATTACGTGCCGGGCGTGCGGCGGTGGTGGATGGGCCGCGGCTCGATCGTCGACCTGCGCCGCGCCGACGCCGAGGCGTGGTGGCGCACGCACGCGCGCAAGGCGCTCGCGCTCGGCGTCGAGGGCATCAAGGCCGACGACGGCGAGGGCTACTACCTGGCCGGCGACCCGGCCGCGTGGGAGCTCGGCGGCGCCTACCGCCGCTCGATGCAGCGCGCCCTCGACGAGGCGCTCGGGCCCGGTCGGGGCGTCGTCTTCGGGCGCTGCGGCTGGACCGGCCAGCAGGCCACCGGGGTCCTGTGGGCCGGCGACCAGGCGTCCGACTGGTGGTCGCTGCGCACGCTCGTCGCGGCGACGATCAGCGCCGCGCACAGCGGCTTCTCCAACTGGTCGCACGATGTCGGCGGCTACCTCGGCCACCGCCTCGTCGAGCGCTGCCCGCCCGAGCTGCTGGTCCGCTGGGCGCAGCTCGGCTGCTTCACCCCGCTCATGCAGGCGCACGGACGGCTCGTGCAGGAGCCGTGGACGTATGCGCCGGAGATCGTCCGGCTGTACCGCGGCTACGTCCTGCTGCACGAGATGCTCGTCCCCTACGTGCGCGCGGCGGCCGCGTCCTGCGCCCGTGCCGGTCTGCCGATCGTGCGCCCGGCGCCGCTGCTCGACCCGGCGGGCTGGCGCGTGGCCGACGCGTTCGGCTACGGGCCCGCGCTCTGGGTGGCCCCCGTGCTCGACGACGGGGCGCGCGAGCGCCGGACGTACCTCCCCCGTGGTCGCTGGATCGAGGCGTGGTCGGGGGACGAGGTCGACGGCGGGCGTGAGGTCGTCGCTCCGGCGCCGCTGCACGCGATCCCCGTCTGGGTGCGCTCGGGATCGCTGGTCGTGACCTATCCGGCCGCGAGCGTCGCCCGCGGCCTGGGCGGCACGCCCGAGCGAGAGCGCCCGCTCGTGGCCACGCTGTGGGGCGAGCCGCCGCTCGGCCGGGCCGCCGCCCGCCTCGCCGACGGCACCGTCGTGCGCTGGCATCGCAGCGGCGGCTGGTCGTTGACGCAACCGCGCGTGGCGACTTTCCGCGACCACCCCGGACATTGGTCGTAGGACCCGTGATCCCCTCTCCGCCGGCGTGTTGAGCGGGCATGGACTCGACACAGCGACGACTTCCCCGCCGCGGTCCCCGCCCCCGCACGGTGACCGTGCGCACCGCCCGCCGGCTGCCCGGTGCCACGTCCCGCCACACCCGCGCGCGCGCCCGCTGCGCCGAGGCCGCGCCGCTGCGCCTGCGGCGGCGCGACTAGCTCGCGAACCGGAAGGCCGTGCCGCCCAGCTCGACCTCGTCGCCCGTGCGCAGCACGGCGCGCTCGACCCGCCAGCCGTTGACGCGCGTGCCGTTGGTCGAGCCGAGGTCGTAGAGCGTCCAGCCGTCGCGCCCGCGCAGCAGCAGCGCGTGCCGGCGCGAGACCGAGGGGTCGGCGACGACGAAGTCGCAGCGCCGGCTGTGCCCGATGAGCAGCGGCCCGGCGTCGCCGGGCATCAGGGGCGGCGCGGGCAGCGCCATGGGCACGCGCGCCGGCGGGGCGATCGCCCGGGCGAGGGCGGTGCGCAGGGCGACGGCGTGGGTCACGAAGGCAGTGTCTCGCGCCGAGCGTCAGCTGGCAACCGCCGCCCAGCGCTCCATGAGCTCCTCGACGCGGCGCTTGGCGGCCTCGTGGCGCGCGGTGTTGCGCTCGGCAGCGGAGGGCGAGGTCCACGCCGACGGATCGGCGAGCTCGTCCTCGAGCGCGCGCAGCTCGGCCTCGGCCGCCTCGATCTCGCGCTCGAGGCGCGCCGCCCGGGCGAGCTGGTTCTTCGAGGGCGCCGTGGTGGCGGGTGGCTTCTCGCGCTTCGCCTTGCCGTTCGCCGCCCTGGCCGCCTTCGGGGCCTGGGCGAGCTCCTTGCGCTCCTCGCGCACGCGCGCGTACTCGGGCCAGCCGCCGACGTAGGAGCGCAGCGTTCCGTCCTCGACCGCGACCGTCCGCGTCCCGACGGCGTCGAGCAGCGCGCGATCGTGCGAGACGAGCAGCAGAGAGCCGGGGAAGTCGCGCAGCGCGTCCTCGAGCGCCTCGCGCGCGTCGAGGTCGAGGTGGTTGGTCGGCTCGTCGAGGACGAGGACGTTGGCGCCCGACTGGACGAGGATCGCCAGCGAGAGGCGCTGGCGCTCGCCGCCGCTCAGGCCGGCTACCGGCTTCTCGGCCTCCTCGCCGCTGAACAGGAAGCGGCCGAGCAGCGCGCGCGCCTTGTTGGGCGTGAGCTTCGTCGCCCGCTGGCAGGCCTCGAGGACCGTGCCGGTCGTCCCGATCGCCTCGGCGTGCTGGGCCAGGTAGCCGATCGTCACGTTGTGGCCGCGGCGCAGCTTGCCGGCGGCGAGCGGCGCCTCGCCGACGAGCGCGTGCAGCAGCGTGGTCTTGCCGCTGCCGTTGGCGCCGACGAGCGAGACGTGCTCGCCGCGCTCGAGCCACAGCTCGGCGTCGTCGATGAGAATCCGGCCCGGCCGGGAACCGATCTCGATCCGCCCGCCCTCGAGCTCGAAGACGACGCGGCCGCTGCGCTCCGGCGGCTTGAAGCTGAACGCCAGCTCGCGCTCGTCGCGCGGGTCGCGCGTGATCCGTTCGATCTTGTTGAGCTTCTTGAGGCGGTCCTGGGCCTGTCGCGCCTTGGTCGCCTTGTAGCGGAAGCGCTCGACGAAGCGCTCCATGCGGGCGATCTCGCGCTCCTGCTTGTCGATCGCCTTGCCGAGCGCCATCTCGCGCGCCGCCGCTTCCTTGCGCCACGCGCTCCACGTGCCCGGGAAGAAGCGCGAGCGACCGGCCTCGAGCTCGAGCACCGCGGTGCCGACGGCCTCGAGGAACCAGCGGTCGTGGGCGACGAGGACGATGGCGGCGTCCATGGCCAGCAGCGCCTGCTCGAGCCACTCCAGCGAGTCGATGTCGAGGTGGTTGGTGGGCTCGTCGAGGAGCAGCAGGTCGGGCTCGGAGACGAGTGCGCGGGCGAGCGACGCGCGCGTCAGCTCGCCGCCCGAGAAGGTCTCCAGCGAGCGGTCGAGCTGCGCGTCGGCGAACCCGAGGCCGTGCACCGTGCCCAGCGCGCGCTCGCGCCACGCGTAGCCGCCGTGGTGCTCGAGCTCGCCCTGCGCGCGGCCGTAGGCGTCCAGCGTGCGCTCGGAGGAGTCGCCGCCCGCCATCGCCTCCTCGAGCCGCGCGAGCTGGTCCTCCAGCGCGACGAGGTGCGACGCGCCCGACGTGACGTACTCGCGCAGCGTCAGCCCCCGGTCGCGCGGCGGGCGCTGGTCGTGCAGCGCGACGCGGGCGCCCTTGCCGAAGACGAGCTCCCCGCCGTCGACCGACGTCTCGCCGGCCAGCATCCGCAGCAGGGTCGTCTTGCCCGCGCCGTTGCGCCCGGCGATCGTCAGCCGGTCGCGGCGCTCGAGCTTGAGCGACACGCCGCGCAGCAGCGGCGTGCCCGCGATGTCCTTGCGGAGGTCGGAGGCGATCAGGACGGCCATCTCGCGTTCCAGCCTACGTGCGTGCCGCGAGCACCGCGGGGGTAGGCCCTTTGCAGGACGTTTCCACCGGAAGGGAGCGAAAGATGAGGATCCCCCGCACACGCGGCGCGGTCAGCGGGCTGATGGTGGTGCTCCTCGGCGCCTTCGGCGCGCTCGTGCCGTTCGTCGGCCCGTCGTTCAACTTCACGATCGGCCCCGACTCGAGCTTCGACATGACGGCGGGCCGGTTCTGGCTGTCCCTGCTGCCGGGCGTGGTGGCCGTCGTCGGCGGGCTCGTCCTGCTGCTCAGCGCCAATCGCGCGACGGCCGTCCTCGGCGCGCAGGTGGCGATCGCCGCCGGCGTCTGGTTCGTCGTCGGCCCGACGCTCAGCGTGCTGTGGAGCGACGCCGCCCCGCCGCTCGGGCAGGCCGGTCGGCCGCTGGGCGGCGAGTACCGGCAGATGGCCGAGCTGCTGGCCTACTTCTACGGCCTGGGCGCCGCGATCACCGCGTTCGCCGCGCTGGCCCTCGGGCGCATGACGCTGCGCACCGTGCGCGACGTCGAGCTCGAGCGCGAGCGGGCGGTCGCGCGGCGCGACACCGGCGTGGCGACGCCGCGCCGGCGCCGCTTCGTCCGCGGCCGCAATGGCGATCGCGACCGCGACCGCGTCGAGGAACCGACCGCCGTCACGACGACGAACGACCGCTAGGGAGACCCTCGCCCTCGCGCTGGAAGGCGTCGAGGACGAGGTTCTCGCTCGCCACCCGCTCGGCGGTGCGCTCGAAGTCGCGGAACATCCGCTTGAGCAGTCGCAGCCCCGCCGGCGGGTGGCCGGCGAGCTCGCGGGAAAGCGCTAGCGCGGCCGCCTCGGCCTCCGCCGCCGGCGCCGTGCGCGCCAGCAGCCCCAGCGCGGCCGCCTCCTCCATGCCGACCACGCGGCCGGTGAAGATCAGCTCCTTGGCCCGCGACAGGCCGACGAGCGGGACCAGCCGCGCCGCGCCGACCGGGACGCCGAGCTTCGCGCCGGCCCAGGCGAGCTTGAGATTGTCGCCGCCCACCCGCAGGTCGCAGCCCGCCGCGAGCTCCGCGCCCGCGCCCACGCAGTTGCCGACGCAGACGGCGATCGTCGGCGCCGGGAAGGCCTCGACCGCCGCGTAGAAGCGGCTGAACGCCTCCATCCGCGCGATGCCACCCTCGCGGTCCAGCGGCTCGGCGACGTCCGCGCCGGCGCTGAGCGCGCGCTCGCTGGTCGTCGAGAAGACCAGGACGCGCAGGTCGTCGTCGCCCGCGAGCTCGTCGAGGGCGTCGAGGAGCTCGGCGAGCGTGGCCGAGTCCAGCGCGTTGCGGCGCTCGGGCCGGTCGAGGCGCAGCACCTCGATCGCGCCGTCGACGCGGGCACGCTGGACGCCGGGCATGCGGGGTATCCTTCCCGACCCATGCGCCGCTTGGTCGCCAGCCTCCTCGCGAGCCTCGTGCTCGTCGCCCTGGTCGCGCCGGCGGCGCTCGCGCGCATCGGCCACGACGGCGGCCAGGGAACCTACGGCGAGGCCGACGACAAGGTCGTCACCAAGGCCGGCTTCATCGTCATCATCTTCTTCCCGCTCCTGATCCTGCTGCTGTCGCTGCTGCAGAACGCGCTGGAGAAGCGCAAGGCGCGCCGCAAGCGCCACCTGCCGGCCCGCGACTGGGCCGGGGGCTGGTAGCGCCGTAAGCCTGAAAGACTCCCGGGCCGTGACCGACGAGGTCCGCTACGAGCGCGTCGGCGCGGCTGCCGTGCTGACGATCGACCGCCAGCACCGGCGCAACGCGGTCGACGGGCCGACCGCCGAGCGGCTGCTGGAGGGCTACCGGGCGTTCGAGGCCGACGACGGCGCGCGCGTGCTGGTGGTCACGGGCGCCGGCGGGGTCAGCTTCTGCGCCGGGGCCGACCTGAAGGCCATCGACACGTTCGCCCCGCGGCTGCAGGCGGCCGAGGGGCCGTTCGGCTTCACGAGGCTGACCGCGAGCAAGCCGACGATCGCCGCCATCGAGGGCTGGTGCCTGGCCGGCGGGCTCGAGCTGGCGCTGTGGTGCGACCTGCGGATCGCCTCGCAGACGAGCTCGCTGGGCTTCCCCGAGCGCCGCTGGGGCGTCCCGCTCGTCGACGGAGGGACGCAGCGCCTGCCGCGCATCGTCGGGCTCGGCCGCGCCCTGGACCTGATCCTGACCGGGCGCGTCGTGGACGCGCGCGAGGCGCTCTCGATGGGCCTGGTGACCGAGCTGCACGGCCGCCCGCTCAACCGGGCGCTCGAGTACGCCGAGGCGCTCGCGTCGTTCCCGCAACAGACGATGCTCGCCGACCGCCGCGCTGCGCTCGCCGCGCTCGGCCTGCCGCTCGACGACGGGCTCGCGCTCGAGGCGCAGGCGGGGCCCGAGGTCTACGCCGACGCGGTCACGGGCGCGGCGCGCTTCGCGGGCGGCGAGGGCCGCGGCGGCGCGGGCGCCGGGGTGTAGCGTTCGGCCCCTCAAACCGCGAAAGGGATCGGCACATGGCCTACTTCGTCACCGGCGCGACCGGGTTCATCGGTCGGCACCTCGTCGAGCAGCTCCTGAGGCGCGACGGCGACATCCACGTGCTCGTGCGCGAGGGCTCGCTGGACCGCCTGCGCGAGCTGATCGACGGCTGGGGACCCGAGGCCAAGGAGCGCATCAAGCCGGTGGTCGGCGACCTGTCGCAGCCGCGGCTCGGGGTCTCCGACGAGCAGATCGGCCAGCTGCGCGAGGCCGGCATCGGCCACTTCTTCCACCTCGCTGCGATCTACGACATGACGGCCGACGACGAGCGCAACGAGCAGCTCAACGTCGCCGGCACGCGCAACGCGGTCCAGCTGGCCAACGCGCTCGAGGCGGGCCACCTGCACCACACCAGCTCGATCGCCGCCGCGGGCGAGTTCAAGGGGCTCTTCCGCGAGGACATGTTCGACGAGGACCAGAGGCTGCCCTCGGCCTATCACCGCACGAAGTTCGAGTCCGAGAGGATCGCCCGGACCGAGTCCAACGTGCCCTGGCGCGTCTATCGCCCGGCCATCGTCGTCGGCCATTCCCGGACCGGCGAGATGGACAAGATCGACGGGCCCTACTACTTCTTCAAGGTCATCCAGAAGCTGCGCGGCTGGCTGCCCGAGTGGATGCCGCTCGTGGGGCCCGAGGTCGGCTACACGAACGTCGTCCCGGTCGACTTCGTGGCCGAGGCGATGGACTACATCGCACACCAGCCGGGCCTCGACGGGCAAGCGTTCCACCTGACCAACCCGCGCGCCCAGCGCGTCGGCGAGGTCATGAACACGTTCGCCAAGGCCGCGCACGCGCCGCAGTTCGCGCTGCGCATCGACACGCGGCTGACCGAGATGCTGCCCAAGGGCACGCTGTCGATGCTCATGAAGCTGCCGCCGGCCAAGGACGTGCGGCGCGCCATCCTCGCCGACTTCGGGATCCCCGAGGAGGTCCTCGAGCACATGGCGCTGC
>DASXRF010000364.1:0-3935 GCA_036506755.1 Solirubrobacteraceae bacterium
GAACGACGAGCTGCAGGGGGCGCTCGAGCGCACGCGCGCCGAACGCGACGAGCTCCGCGCCGAGGTCGAGCGCCTGCGCCACGAGGTGCGGCGGCTGCGCGAGACGCTCGACGCGATGGGTGCCAGGCCATGAGCCCCGACACCGACGAGGTCTTCCGCAAGGCGCACCAAGTACTCGAGAGCGAAGGTCGCGAGCACGACTCGCTGCGCCGCAGCATGCGCGCGCTGTGGATCGTCGCCGGGGTCACGCTGCTGCTCGCCGGCGCCGCCATTGCGCTCAGCGCCCGCAGCGGCCAGCAGCAGAATCAGGAGGCGACCCAGGGCGCCGAGCGCGCGGAGCGCAAGGCCGCCGGCGCGCAGCAGCAGGCCAGTGGAGCGGCGCGTCAGAGCGAGCGGATCGTGCAGTTCCTCCGCGGCGAGCGCGGCATCCCCGGTGTCCCCGGCCGACGCGGCGTCAACGGTGCACCGGGGTCACCCGGCGCGCGCGGCATGCGCGGCGCGCCCGGGGCTCGCGGCCTGCGAGGGCTGCGCGGTCTTGGGGGTCCTCCGGGTGTGCGGGGCAATCCCGGTCCGCAGGGGCCGAAGGGCGACACCGGGGACACGGGCGCCGCGGGCGAGAAGGGCGATACCGGGTCGACCGGAGCGACGGGCGTCAAGGGCGACACCGGGCCGACGGGCGACACGGGCGACACGGGCGACACGGGCCCCGCCGGTCCCGTGGGGCCGCAGGGCTCGCCGGGCGACACCGGAGCGACGGGCGCGACCGGTCCAGCGCCCACGTCGTTCACGTTCACCGACGCCAGCGGGCAGACCCAGACCTGCACCGACCCCGACGGCGACGGCGCCTACACCTGCACCACTACGCCATGATCAACGGCCGCTTCCCCGATAGCGCGCTTGCCCCGATCGCTGGCGGCCGGCTCGCACGCGCTCACGCGCTGCGCTGGAACATGATGAACGCCGCGGTGCGCGCCGCTGGCTTGCCGACGATCATGCCGACCGGGCCGGCGTCGAGCTACCGCACGTTCGTGCAGCAGGTCTTCCAGCGCAGCTCGTGGTGCGCGCGCGGGCGCTGCGGCAACGCGGCCGTCCCCGGTAGCAGCCTCCACGGGCTCGGCCGCGCCGTCGACACCGGCCGCCGCGCCGTCGCGTGGGCGCACGGCCGACGCTACGGCGTGCGGCCCCCGGTCGACGCCTACTGGGAGCCGTGGCACGCGCTCGTGCACCTGGATCCCGTGCCGAGGCGCAGGCCCAGCCTCGAGCCCGTCGTGCGCCGCGGCATCGTCAACCGCCGCGCCGTGTCGCACTTGCAACGGATGCTCCGCAAGGACGGGATCAAGGCCCCGTTGAACGGCCGCTACGACCTCGCCACGCGTCGCGCCGTGCGGCGCTTCCAGCGCGCCCACCACCTGAAGGCCGACGGCGTCGTCGGCCCGTCGACGTGGCGCGCCCTGCACCGCGCCGTCGACAACTAGTAGGTGGAGCCGTTCCGCTGGCCCCCGCCGGGCGTCTACTACCTCCCGCCGCTTGCGCGGCCCCGGCCCCTCGCGGGGGATTGTCCCGCATCGCATCGTTGACCACCAGGAGAACCCCATGCACAACGACCCCATGGAGATCATCGACCAGGCGCTGCGCTCGACCATCGGCCGCGTCGTCGCCGCGCTGACCCCGGTCCTCGCCGCCGCGATCGGCGCCGCCGCGCTCTGGCTGCAGAACGTGATCGGCATCGACCTACAGGTCGACCCGGCCGTCGCCGCCGCGTTCATCGGGTCCATCATCCTCGGCGGCTGCCTGCTCGGGCTCAAGTGGCTCGAGGGACGAGCCAGCTTCGAGAAGATCGCGATGGAGATCCTCGCCGCCTACGAGGCCGGCAACCAGGCCGTGCGCGACCAGGCCGTCGCCACGGAGGAGCCCGCCTCGAGCGCGCTCGGCATGACGCGCCCGGACGACGCATGAGCCTCCCGACGGCGCCGCCCCGCTACGGCCCGGCCGGGTCCACGGAGGCGTGGCGCGCCATGCTCGCCCCGATCAAGACTCGGGAGTCGGGCTGGCGCGCCTACGCCGTGCAGGCCGTCGTCAACCACGACACACGCGTGGCGCTCGACGGCGCCTTCGGCCCGAAGACCGAGGAGGCGGTCAAGACCTGGCAGGGCCGACGGAACCTCGCCGCCGACGGCATCGTCGGCCCGAAGACGCAGGGCGCGATGCTGCGCTCTTCAGAGCACGCCGTCAACGCGACGCTGCCGACGCTGCCGCCCGGGCTGCTGTGGGGCTTCGTCGTCCACGAGGGCGCCGGCCTCCTCGCCGCCACCAACCCCTACACGCCCCCCGGCGGCGCGGCCGGCGTCGACTGCGGCCCGGTGCAGTGGCGCCAGTACGGGCCGCCGTTCAAGCTCGACGGGCTCAAAGCCGCGTTCGACGCGCGCCGCGCGCTCGCCTACGCCGGCCGCGAGCTCCTGCGCCGCCGCGACGACTACCGCCAGCGCCGGCCGAGCCTGAGCCGCGCACGCGCGCTCGAGCTCGCCGTCCTCGCCCACAACGCCCCGTTCCTCAGCGAGCAGGTCGTCCGCTCGGGAACGCTGCGCACCCCTCACGCGCCGGCCGCCTGGACCACGAAGCCGGGGGGTGGGCACTACACCCACGCCGAGTGGGCGGCCGAGTACCCGCGCCGGATCATGAGCTACGCGAAGACCTGACGAGCCCCGGGCCGCTACCCCGAGGACCGCGATCGAAACGCCCCGGACCCCCCCTCGGTCCGGGGCGTTTCGTCGTTGGAGGGGCAGCGATGCACAGGGTTGCGATACACCGGACCGAGCGATAATGATTCGGGACACCGAGGGCGCGCCTGTCGCCACGGCCGCTCATGACTGGGGAAGAGGTCCAGCAGTGCACGACGAATCCCGCGAGGCCGTCGACTTCGCGATCCGCGCCACGGGTGAACACGACGGCGATCCCGTCGCAGCGATGGTCGCGCACGGGCTGGCCGCCGACGAGTGCCAGGCGCTCGAGCCGTTCGCGGAGCTCGTCGTGTCCTACGAGCGTCGGTGGGGGCGCCGGCCCTCGCCCGACGAGCTCTACGGGCTGATCGCGCTCGCCCAGGCGCGCGTCGGCCGCGCGTGCACCGGGCGCTTCGAGCGCTCCGGCCGCCTCGTCGCCGGACCCGTCGTCTCGGCGCGCTCGCGCACGTGGTGATCAGCCGGTGTTCGCGGGCTCGGCCGGGCCGTCGTCGACATCGAGCGCGGCCCGCGCCCTCGCGATGGCCTCCATCATGCGGCGGCTCGTCGGCAGCTGAGCGGCGAGGTCCTGCCGCAGCGCCCGGACCTCCTCGAGCACCTTGCGCGCGAGCAGGTCGTCGCTGACGATCATCAGCGCGTCGAAGCCCTCGTCCATGAACTCGATCGGCACGCCGCACAGCTGCGCGATCTTGGTCCGCTCGGGCTTGGAGACCGGGCGAGTGCCCTGCTCCATGCGCTTGTAGGTGCCGACGCTCTTGCCCAGCTTCTGCGCGACCTCGGCCTGGTCGAGGCCGGCGTACGCGCGGGCGGCCCGCACCCGCGCGGCATGCTCTGGGTCCCCTGGGTTCCTCATTCGTCCCCTCCGTCGCTCGTGCTCGTCAACCCCACTGCTCACCCGGTGGGTGCGTGCGTTCCAACTCGTGCCGGAGCGCCTCCAGCGCCGCGAGGAGTCGGTCGGCATCCGCGCGCCCGCTCTCCAACGCGCGCTCCCAGGCGACCCGCACCAGCGCCGCCTCGCGCATGTACTGAGCGAGCGGCACACCGTCCTGGCGCGCCGCCGCCTCGATGATCTGGTACGTGGTCCTGGTCATACGCACTGTCACGCGCCTCGGCGATTCGGGCATGCAGGCCGGCGGTTGTACCCGAAGCTGAAATCAGCTGATGGACGCGACGCCGCGCCGGGCGTCGCGACGCCGCGGA
>DASXRF010000365.1:0-6548 GCA_036506755.1 Solirubrobacteraceae bacterium
CCGGACGACGCAGGGCGGTGCCGGCTTCGTCGCCCACTTCGACCCCCACGAGCCGCGCGAGGTCCGCGCGAAGTCCGACGCGCGCCTGCTGCTCATCCTTGCGCCGTGGCCCGGCGAGGGCCGCGACAAGGACTTCAACGCCTAGCGGCCTTCCGGCTTGTGGACGGGGTGGTAGGAGGCCTCGTCGATCGTCGGGCCTACCGCCCGCCGTCGAGTGGCCCCTAACCGCGCGGGGTGGCCAGGGCGACGGCGAAGAGCTCGTCGGGGTCGGTGTAGAGGTGCTCGAGCAGCAGCCCCGCGGCGGCGAGGTCGGCGGCCAGCCGCTCGCGGGTGAACTTCGCGCTGATCTCGGTGCGCAGCTCCTCGCGGTTGGCGAAGTGCACGGTCAGCCCGAGCGTGGCGACGTGCACGACCTGGGGCCCGAGGGCGCGCAGGCGCATCTCGATCCACTCGTGCGGACGGTCGTAGAAGGCGACGTGCTCGAAGGCGTCGAGGTCGAAGTCAGCGCCCAGCTCGCGGTTGACGACCGCGAGCACGTTGCGGTTGAACGCGGCGGTGACGCCCTGGCTGTCGTTGTAGGCCGCCTCGATCGTCGCCGGATCCTTGACCAGGTCGGCGCCCAGGAGGAGGTGGTCGCCGTGACGCAGCGTGCCGGCGACCGCGCGCAGGAACCGCCGCCGGCTGCCCGGCGGGAAGTTGCCGATCGTCCCGCCGAGGAAGGCGACGACGCGCGCGCCGTCGTCGGCGGCGGGGATCGCGCCGAGATGGCGCTCGAAGTCGCCCACGACACCATGGACGCGCAGCCCCGGGTAGTCCTCCACGAGCCGTTCGGCGGCCAGGCGGATGACGTGCTCGCTGACGTCGAAGGGCACGTAGCGCTCCAGCGTGCCGGCGTCGAGCATCGCGTCGAGCAGCAGCCGCGACTTGTCGGGCATCCCCGAGCCCAGCTCGACGAGCTCGCCGGCGTCGGTCCGCTCGACGATCTGCCCGGCGCACTCGGTGAGGATCGCCCGCTCGGTCCGGGTCGGGTAGTACTCGGGCAGCGCGCAGATGCGGTCGAAGAGCAGCGAGCCCTCGGTGTCGTAGAAGTGCTTGGGGGGCAGCTCCTTGAACGGCCGCGTCAGGCCGTCGAGGACGTCGTAGGCCAGCGAGCGCTCGTCGCCCGGGCGCAGGCGCGACTCGATGATCACGTCGGGGGCGCGCGTGGTCATGCGGCGACCCTCACGCCCGCGAAGAGCTGGCGGCGCGCGGGCAGGTCCCAGTTGCGGAACTGCAGGGTGGCCACGCGCGGGTCGGTCGCGCACGACCCGCCGCGCAGGACCCGGTAGCGCTCGCCGAAGAAGACCTCGGAGTACTCGCGGTAGGGATGCGCGACGAAGCCCGGGTAGCCGCCGAACCACGACGACGTCCACTCCCAGACCCGCCCGATGCCCTCGAGCTGGTCCCAGGTCGCCGCCTTCTCCCATTCGACCTCCGTCGGCAGGCGCAGCCCCTGCGCGCGGGCGAAGGCGTCGGCCTCGAACCAGGAGACGTGGACGACGGGCGCGTCCGGGTCCCCGGTCTCGGCCCCCGCGGGGTGGGTGATGTCGTAGTCCTCCTTCCACGCCCAGCCCTCGCGCGACCACCACTCGCGGCGCACGTAGCCGCCGCCCTCGCAGAAGTGCAGCCACGTGGCGTTGGTGACCGGCGTGCGGCCGATGTGGAACGACGGCACGGGCACCTCGCGGTACGGGCGCTCGTTGTCGTAGGCGAAGCCCTCGGGGGGCGAGCCGATCAGCGCTGGCCCGGCCGGGACCTCGACGAGCTCGAGCCCGTCGCCGCCGACCGGATCGGGCCGGCCCCAGCCCTCGGGGAGGGAGTCCGCCAGGCGCATGGTCTGCAGCATGGTCTCGGTGTGCTGCAGCTCGTGACGCGCGACGAGCTCGTGCAGGAAGCCGTCGCCCGGATCGACCTGCAGCGCGCGCTCGCGGACCGCGTCCATGTAGTCGCGCAGGTACCAGCCGCGCAGGAAGCGCAGGCTTCCGCGCGACGCGCGCGGCGTCTCGAAGGCGTCGTAGAGGACCGCGAGGTCCTCGCGCAGGAGCCGATGGCCACCGAGCCGTTGGTTGATCCACAGGTCCTCGTAGGCCGCGATGTGCCCGAGGTCCCAGGCCAGCGGGCTCATGATCGGGTCCACGACCTGCTCGAGGGCCTCCTCGTCCAGATGGGCCACGAGCCCGAGCGTCCGCTCACGGGCCTGGACCATCGCGTCGAGCACCGCGGGGGTCACCGGGCCGACCCTACACGACGGCCGGAGTCGGCTCGGGGAACGATTTGCTTACGCCGTGAAGTGCCCGTTGGCGAGCGGCGGCCGCGCGCCGGCGGACATGCCCGGCGCCGGCAGCGTGACCGGCACGTCGCCGGGCGGCGTGCGCAGCTCGACGCTGCGCGGCTCCATCTTGGCGCGTTCGCGCGCCTCGTCGAGGACCGCGTTCAGGCGCTCGCCCGCCTCGGCGACCGACCGGGCCTGGAACTCGTAGACGACCGTGGCCCAGAACTTCATGGGGTGCTCCTAGATGATCGATTCCGAATTTCCGCCGCGACAGGCACGCGCCTTGCGGCGCTGGATCGCCGGCCGAAGGCTTGCCAATGCAACCAGCATTCCCTGCGCCTTCGGCCGACGCCCAGCACCGCGATCCGCGCACCTGGCATCGACCGGCGATTCGGAACCGATCATCAACGCTTGCGCAGCCGCGACGGCGCCGCCGCGTCGTCGGCGATGACCTCGAGGCGCCCGAAGCGCAGCAGCGAGGCCGGGACGTGGGGGTCGGGCCCGTCGAGGACGGCGGTGAGCGCCTCGGCCTTCGAGGCGCCGGCGGTCAGCAGGATCGTGCGGCGCGCCGCATGGACGAGGTCCAGCGTGAACGAGACGCGCTCGGGCGGCGGCTTGGGCGCGTCGTGGACGCCGACGACGAGGCGGTCCTTGACGGTGACCTCCGGGTGACCGGGGAACAGCGACATCGTGTGGCCGTCCTCGCCCAGCCCGCACATCACCACGTCGAGGACCGGCACGTCGGCCTGCGTGCGCGGCTCGACGACCGCGCGCAGCTCGCCCTCGTAGGCGTCGGCGGCCGCCTCGGGGCCGCGCTCGCCCATGGCGCGGTGGACGTTCTCGTCCGGGATGACGATCGAGTCCAGCAGCGACTCGCGGATCATCCGGAAGTTCGACTCGGGATCGTCGGGCGGCACGCAGCGCTCGTCGGACTCCCAGATGTGCACGCGCGACCAGTCGACGTCCTGCTCGGCGAGCCCCTCGTGGCAGCGCTTGGGCGTCGAGCCGCCGGCCAGCGCGACGTGGAAGACGCCGCGCGCGTCGATCGCCTCGGCGGCCAGGCGGGCGACGGCCTCCGCGGCGCGTGCGGCCGCCGCCTCGGGGTCGGACACGGTGGTCAGGCGCATCAGAGGCCGGTCACCAGCCCCGCGTCGTCGCGGCGCTTGGCGCTCAGCGGCGCCAGCTCGGCGGCCAGCTCCTCGTCGGCGCGTATGACGTGCATGACGGCGTTGATCAGCGCCAGGTGGGTGAAGGCCTGCGGGAAGTTGCCGAAGTGCCGGCCCGAGCGGGGGTCGATCTCCTCGGCGTAGAGGTGCAGCGGCGACGCGTAGCCGAGCAGCTTCTCGCAGAGGTCGCGCGCCATCTTGGGCTCGCCGATCTCGCTCAGCGCGCTGACCAGCCAGAACGAGCAGATCGTGAACGTGCCCTCCTCCTCGGCGAACCCGTCGTCGGTCTCCTCGACGCGGTAACGCAGCACCAGCCCGTCGACGGTCAGCTCGTTGCAGATCGCCAGGACGGTGTTGCGCACGCGCTCGTCGTCGGGCGGGAGGAAGCGCACGAGCGGCAGCAGCAGGCACGAGGCGTCGAGCGCGTCGGTCTCGTAGTGCTGGGCGAACACGCCGTCCTCGCGCACCCCGTTCGCGCAGATGTCGGCCTTGATCTCCTCGGCGACCTCCTGCCACTTCTCGGCCTGGTCGTTGTCCTGGCGCACGCGGGCCAGGCGCGCGCCGCGGTCGCAGGCCACCCAGCACATGACCTTGCTCGAGACGAAGTGCTTGGGGTCGCCGCGGACCTCCCAGATGCCCCGGTCGGGCTCGCGCCAGTGGTCGACCGCGTTCTGCGTGAGCCGCTTGATGAGTGGCCAGCGGCGCTCGGGCAGGTGGTCGCGCGACTTGGTGTGCAGGAAGATCGAGTCGAGCATGACGCCCCACACGTCGTGCTGGCGCTGGTCGTAGGCGCCGTTGCCGACGCGGACGGGCCGCGCGCCGTCGTAGCCCGAGAGGTGCTCGAGGATCTCCTCCTCGAGCTCGCGCTCGCCCTGCACGCCGTACATCACCTGCAGGTCGTCGGACTCCTGGGCGACGTCCTGCATGAAGTAGAAGTAGTCGTTGGCCTCCCAGTCGAAGCCGAGCGTGTGCAGCCCCCACAGCATGAACGTGGAGTCGCGCACCCACGAGTAGCGGTAGTCCCAGTTGCGCTGGCCGCCGGGCGACTCGGGCAGCGAGGTCGTCGCCGCCGCGATCATCGCGCCCGTCGGCGCGTAGGACAGGCCCTTGAGCGTCAGCGCGCTGCGCTGCAGATACGTCCGCCACGGGTGGTCGGGGAACGTGCCGTGCGAGAGCCACTCGTGCCAGAAGTCCGCCGTCTGCACGAGGCGGTCGTAGGCGTCCTGGAAGGTCTTCGGGCCCGGGTGCTGGGAGAACGCCAGCGCGACGAACGCGACGTCGCCGTCGCGCAGGGTCGTGCGCGCGCGGGCGCGCGAGCCCTCGAAGCCGACCCGCAGGTCGGTGGTCAGCGTGAGCTTGGTCGGCCATCCCTCGGTCGCCGCCACCGCCTCGGTGTAGCCCGCGCCCGAGTACTCCCACTCGGCGTACTTGCGCCCGTAGTCGAAGATCGGGTCGCACTCGAGCACGACCTCGACCGAGCCGTTGACGCAGCGCAGCGTGCGCAGCAGGACGTGGTCGGCGTCATGGTCGGTGGGCGCGCGGCGGTGGGTGCCCGAGCGCTCCTCGGTGTCGTGCCACGGTCCGACGAGCAGGACGTCGCGCACGATCAGCCAGCCCAGCCGCGTGCCCCACGTCGTCTCGAGGACCATCGTGCCGGGCAGGTAGCGCCGCGAGGCGGGGACCATGGTGTCGGCCGGGCCCAGGCGGAAGGTGCCGGCGTCGCGGTCGAGCATCGCGCCGAAGACGCTGGGGCCGTCGAAGCGCGGCAGGCACATCCACTCGACGGCGCCCGACGGCGCCACGAGCGCGCACGTCTCGCAGTCCGACAGGAACGCGTACTCGGCGATCGGCGGGAACGGCGAGACCAGCGAGGTGTCCGACAGCAGCGACTGACCGGTCATCGCGTCACCCCACCATCTCCGTTGCGGCGTCGAGCGCGGGCCGGTAGGTCGGGTCGCGCAGCAGCGCCTGGCGGATGCCCTCGCCCAGGATCCCGGCCTCGCCGCGCGAGGCGCCCATCACCGTCCACTCGACCTCCCGGCCCTTGCGCGTCACCCGCTTGGCGCGCAGGCCGCCCGGCCCGCGGTCGAGCTGGATCTTCGTGCCCTGGGCGGTCTCGATCGTGATGCCCGCGAGCCCCGGGACGCTCTGCTCGGGCGCCGGCTCGAGGGCGAGCATGATCTCGTGCTTGCGGGTCTTGGCCCGGCCGGCCAGGCCGCCGTCGCGCCCGCGCGCCGCCAGCGAGCCCGGCGTCCAGCCCAGCCGCGAGGCCAGCCAGCCGAAGAGAAGCACCCCGGCGACGCCGGAGTCGGGATGGTGGCGGGCGCTGACCCCGGTGATCGCGCCGAGCTGGGGGCGGAAGGCCGGCGGGTCGAACGTCGCCGCGATCCGCTCGCGCCACGGCGTCGAGCGCAGCCACGCGAGGTCGACGACGTAGGCGCGGTCGGCCAGCCCGCGCGCCCACGCGAGCCCGCCCTGGATCGAGGGCTCGGCCACCGTGTCGAGCAGGACGACCTGCGACAGGCGCAGGATCGCGTCGATCCCGGCGTGGTGGCCGTGCGGCGCCCAGGCCATGGTCGGCAGGTCGGTGACGACAAGCGGGTCGACGATCGTGTCGAGGCTCTTGAGGTGCTGCTCGCCGATCTCGACGACGATGTGCTCGTGGGTCAGCGAGAACTCGCCGGCCTGCGGGGCGTCGTCGGCGATCAGCCGCACGCGCGCGTCGATCGTCTTGCGCCGCGGGTCGACGGCGCACAGCACGGTGCGCGACGCGTGGTAGCGGCCCACCTTCTCGAGCCGGTTCTCGATCTCGCCGCGCCACTCGCGGTCGACGATCGCGATGAGATTGAGCACGCGTGCGGGCGCGTCGTGCGCCACCTCGGCGTGGTGGTGCACGAGCAGCTCGCGCAGCGCGGCCTCGATCTCCGCGGGAGACGTGTCCTGCGCCGACCAGACGTCGTCGGTCAAATCGCTCTCCAGTGGTCGCCGTCCTCGAGCAGGCGCTCGGCCTCCCCGGGTCCCTGCGAGCCGGCCGGGTACTGCGGCAGCGACTCGGCGTTGTTGCTGTGCCA
>DASXRF010000366.1:0-4319 GCA_036506755.1 Solirubrobacteraceae bacterium
AGACCGGATGCACGACGACGGTGATCGCCCCCGCCGGGACGCCTTCGCGCTCGCGGGTCCGGTCGGCGGCCTCGATCGCGCCGTGCGTCTGCAGGCAGCACGGCCAGGCCTTGATCCAGTTTTGCGCCACGGCCGGCGCGCCGTCGGGGTCCGCCGCGGGCTCGACCCAGCGCGCGCCGTAGGTCGCCTCGAAGCCCGCCGCCACGTCCTGGCCGACCGTCGCGCCCGCCGCGGCCAGGCGCGCGCCCGTCAGCCCGGCGCCGGCGGCGATGCCGACCTGCAGCGACTTGCCGTCCGAGCCGAACGCGGCGTGCAGCCCGGCGGCCCCGAGCAGCGCGAGGCGCGCGGCGGCCGCGCGGCGCTCGGCGTCGAGGTCGAGCAGCCGCGCGCAGGCGACGGCCGCGCCGACGACGCCGCAGACCGCCGTCGGGTGCCAGCCGCGCTCGCGCATCGCCGGATGGTTGGCCGCCGTGAGCCGGGCCATCGCCTCGAAGCCCTCGGCGTAGGCGGCCAGCGCCTCCCCGACGGTCGCGCCGAGCTCCGCGGCGAGGACGAGCGTCGCCGGCGCGGTCGGCGCGCTGAGGTGCGCGAGCCCCGGCACGTAGGTGTCGTCGAAGTCGAGGACGTGGCCCGCCGCGCCGGCGGCGATCGCGCGCTCCACCGGGCCGTCGCCGAGCGACCGCGCGGCGCGCGCGGCGGGCTCGTCGCGCCCGCCGGCCGCGCAGGCGAGCCAGTCCAGCAGCGCGACCTCGTAGCTCATGCTGGTGACGTTAACGGCGCCGGCAGCGCCCCGGCGAGCGCGACGACCGTCACCGTCCCCGGAGGAATCTCGGTCAGCCCGGCGTCGACGGTGACGACGTCGCGGCCGTCGTCGCCCGCCAGGCGCGCGGGCGCGGCATCGAGCGCGCCGCTCATCGCCTGCAGTCGCTCGAGCACGGCGCCGCGCTCGGAGAGCCGGCGCGGCGGCAGCGCGGCGAGCGCCTCGCCGTCGGCCTCCCCGGCGAGCGCATGCGGCTCGGCGAGCACCTCGCGCCACTGGCCGGCCGTCCGCGCGCGCAGGCACACCTTGCGCGGCCGCGGCCGCCACTCGGCCAGCCGCGGGTCGTCCGCGAACGCGCGCACGCAGGCGACCGCCGCCGCCCCGGCGAGCTCGCCCGCCCGCGCGAGGGTGGTCACCGCGCCGCGCCGCATCACGAGGTACATGCGCAGCGCGTCGAGCGCGGGATCGCGCGGCACCGGCATGGCGCGCAGGATGGCGCAGCGGCATCATCGGGGCATGTCCCCCACCCGCGTGCTCATCGTCGCCCACCGCACGGCGGCGACTCCCCTGCTGCTCGAGCGCGTGCGCGCCCGCGTCGCCGAGGGCCCGTGCGCCTTCACGCTCCTCGTCCCCCGCCGCTACTGGGACCCCGACACCGAGGAGGCAGCCGACACCCTCGAGCTGGCGCTGCCGCTGCTCGAGGAGGCGGCCGGCGGCCACGTCGAGGGCCGCATCGGCGACAGCGATCCCTTCGAGGCCGTCAAGCACGCGCTCGAGGGCGGCGGCTACGACGAGGTGATCGTCTCGACGCTGCCCGAGCGCGTGTCGCACTGGCTGCGGCGCGATCTGCCCAGCCGCGTCCGTGCGCTCGGCGTGCCGGTCACCGTGGTCACGGCCGCCGGCCGCGACCAGCAGGCGAAGGCCTGATCAGGCGGCGCGCCGGCGCAGCGGGGCGACGTCGTCCGGCGGGGCGGACAGCTCGCGCAGCGCCGCGCACTCCGCGCCGTGGCGCAGCTGGGCGGCGGTCGTGCGCCGCGCCGTCGCGATGATCTCGTAGCGGCGCCGGCGGCTCATCGGATTGGGGCCCATGATCGCCAGGTCGTCGGCGGTCGGCTGCACGAGAACGACCTCGGCGCCCGCGGCGCGCACCTTCCGCGCCTCGCGCCCGAGGCGGCGCCCCGCGGCGGCGCGCAACGCGGCGCGCGGCCCGCCGCCCGGCGCGCGCGAGGACGCCGGGTTCAAGCAGAGCACCAGGTCGAGTCCCTCGCCGGCGACCACGTCGAGGTTGGACAGCGAGCACACGCCGCCGTCGACGTAGCGGCGCCGCCCGATCTCGACCGGCCGGTAGAAGCCCGGGATCGCGCACGAGGCCGCAACCGCGTCGGCCAGCTCGGCCGGCGGAGCGTCCTCGCGCCCGAACGCCACGCGGCGGCCCGTCGCGTAGTCGCACGCCATCACGTGCAGCCGGGGGTGCGCGCCCCAGCCGGCGGGCACGACGCTGCGCACGAGCCGGCGCAACGGCTCGGTCGAGATGAGCCCGGTGGGCAGCCAGCCGGCGAGGACGGCGCCCGCCGGATGGCGATCGGCACGGACCAGCGAGCCGAGCGCCAGGCGCCACGAGCCCGGGCCGATCCCGGGCAGCGCGAGATGCGGCCGGTACGAGGCCCCCGGGGAGCGCTCGGCATCCCAGTCGGGATGGACCACTTCGCCGGCCGCGTGCGCGACCAGGAACCCGGGCCGCAGACCGCCGCCGGCGACGAGCCCCGCGATCGCCGCGCCCGCCGACGTCCCCACGACGACGTGCGCGCCCGCGGGGTCCCAGCCGGCCTCCTCGGCGAGCGCGTCGAGGGCGCCGATGAGCCACGCGGCTCCGGTGACGCCGCCGGCCCCGAGGACAAGGCCCACTTTCATGGAGGAACTCTACCTGAGCGGCGTGACGAAAAGGGGGAAATTGCCCGGCCCGGCCCCGTCGCGCCGCCGCGTGAGAGGATCGCTCGCAGCGACCGAGGAGGGACCGTGAGCGAGTTCGACTACATCGTCGTGGGGGCCGGATCGGCCGGCTGCGTCGTGGCCAACCGGCTGAGCGCCGACGTCGGCACGCGCGTGCTCCTGCTCGAGGCCGGCGGGTCGGACCGCAAGATGAACGTGCGCATACCGGTCGGCTTCGCCAAGCAGTTCCGCACCGACCTCGACTGGGGCTACACCGCCGAGCCCGAGCCCAACCTCATCGGCCGCTCGATGTACCTGCCCCGCGGGC
The DNA here is from genome assembly GCA_036506755.1 of Solirubrobacteraceae bacterium. Taxonomy (GTDB): domain Bacteria; phylum Actinomycetota; class Thermoleophilia; order Solirubrobacterales; family Solirubrobacteraceae; genus DASXRF01. The sequence continues at coordinate 3,018 of DASXRF010000366.1, forward strand.
GCTGCCTCGGCGGGTCGAGCTCGATGAACGCCATGATCTACATGCGCGGGCCGCGCGAGAACTACGACACCTGGGCGAGCGAGCTCGGCGCGCCGGGCTGGAGCTACGACGAGGTCCTGCCGCTCTTCAAGCGCTCGGAGGGCAACGAGCGCCTCGGCGAGCCGTTCCACGGCCGCGGCGGTCCGCTCAACGTGACCGACCCGGTGTGGGTCAGCCCGCTCGCCGAGCGCTTCGTCGACGCGGCGGCGGCGACCGGCGTGCGCCGCACCGACGACTTCAACGGCCCCGAGCAGGACGGCGCCGGGGTCGTGCAGGTCACCCAGAAGCGCGGCCGGCGCTGGAGCGCGGCCGACGCCTTCCTGCACCCGGTGCGCAAGCAGCGCGCCAACCTCGCCGTGGAGACGGGCGCGCACGCCCGCCGCGTGGTGCTCGACGCCGACGGGCGGGCGACGGGCGTCGAGTACGAGCACGACGGCGCCGTGAAGACCGCGACCGCGCGCCGCGAGGTGATCCTCAGCGGCGGCGCGTTCAACACGCCGCAGCTGCTGATGCTCTCCGGCATCGGCCCGGCCGACCACCTGCGCGAGGTCGGCATCGAGCCGCGGGTCGACTCGCCGCACGTCGGCGAGCACCTTCAGGACCACCCGATGACCACCGTCACGTTCGTGTGCACGGAGAAGCTCGGGCTGTTCGACGCGACCAACCCGCGCTACCTGCTCGAGTACGTCGCGCTGCGCGGCAAGGGCAAGCTCACCTCCAACGTGGGCGAGGCGGGCGCGCACATCCGCACGCGCGACGAGCTGCCCGCGCCCGACTTCCAGATCCTCCTCGGCGCGGCGTACTACTTCGACAACGGCTTCCGCACGTTCCCCGGGCCCGCGTACACGATGGCGCCGTGCCTGATCCGCCCGACGCGCGAGGGCAGCGTCCGCCTGCGCTCGAGGGACCCGCGCGTCGCGCCGGTCATCCGCCTGAACTTCTTCGCCGACGAGGGCGAGATGAAGGCGATGATCGCGGCGATCCGCATGGCGCGCGAGTGGGCGGCGACCGCTCCGCTCGCCCAGGTCACCGGCCCGAACATCGACCCCGGGCCGGGGGTGACCAGCGACGAGCACCTCGAGGCGTGGATCCGCGCCGAGGCGCAGCATGAGTACCACCCCACCTGCACGTGCCGGATCGGGGCCGAGGGCGACGGCGTCGTCGACGAGCAGCTGCGCGTGCGCGGCGTCGAGGGCCTGCGCATCGCCGACGCCTCGGTCTTCCCGCGCATCCCCGGCGGCAACACGAACGCCCCGGCGATCA